>CAIMNS010000248.1 GCA_903842945.1 uncultured Burkholderiales bacterium | reverse complement strand
TACCTCCCTCAGAGACATGAAACTGTTGAACTCTGATGTGCTGGGTGTTGCTCCTGAGCAAGTGGAGTCGTTTGCCTTTGCGTGGCTGGCCCGGCAAAGGGTTTTGGGTCTGAGTGCCAACCTACCCCAAGCCACGGGTGCCAAGGGTCCACGCATCTTGGGGTCTTGGATCAAAGCCTAAGTTCGGCACAAAAAAAGGGTGCCTCAGCACCCTCTTCGTCAGTCTGTTGGAGCAGCCTGCAACGCGTCTAATGACCTCAAACCGAGAACGACGAACCACATCCACAGGTGGTGGTCGCGTTGGGGTTTTTGATCACAAATTGTGAGCCTTGCAAATCTTCCTTGTAATCAATCTCAGCACCCAAGAGGTACTGGTAGCTCATGGCATCGATCAGCAAAGAAACCCCGTGCTTGCTCATCGTGGTGTCATCTTCATTGGTGATTTCATCAAAGGTAAAACCATACTGAAAACCAGAACAGCCCCCACCTTGCACAAACACGCGCAGTTTGAGTTCAGGGTTGCCCTCTTCTGCAATCAAGTCAGCCACCTTTGCAGCGGCACTGTCTGTAAAGACAATGGGTTCGGGCATCACGGATTCAATGTTTTCAGCTACGGCACTCATGCGAGTCTCCCAACAATCAATTAAAAAAGAACTTTTGGTCTTCTAAGAAGTTCACTTTACCAAAAAAATGACAACATCACCTGCATCAGGGTTAATGAAAACAACACTCTTGGGGCCAAGCAGGCCTCAAAGAAGACATTAAAAAACCCCTTGAGCATGACTGCCAAGGGGCGTTTTGAAGAGGCTCTGTTGAGAGAGCCCCGCAAAAAAGATCAACGCTTGCTGAACTGCTTGCGACGGCGAGCACCATGCAAACCGACCTTTTTACGCTCCACTTCACGTGCGTCACGCGTCACGTAACCCGCTTGTGAGAGGGTGGGCTTGAGGTTTTGATCGTAATCGATCAACGCACGGGTGATGCCATGTCGAACGGCGCCGGCTTGACCCGACTCGCCACCGCCATGTAAATTGACTTGAATGTCAAAATACTCCACATGGTTGGTCAACACCAAGGGTTGTTTTGCAATCATGATCGAGGTTTGACGACCGAAATACTCGGTGATGTCCTTGCCATTGATCGTAATCTTGCCTGAGCCCTTCTTTATGAAGACTCTGGCGACACTGGACTTTCTACGTCCCGTGCCATTGTTCCATTCACCAATCATTTGTGGCTCCTTAAATCGTTAACTCTTTGGGTTGCTGTGCACTATGGGGATGCTCAGCACCGCCATAGACCTTGAGTTTTTTGATCATGGCATAACCCAATGGGCCTTTGGGCAGCATGCCCTTGACGGCTTTCTCGAGCGCACGACCAGGGTGCTTGGCTTGCATGTCACGGAAGTTGGTCCCGTAAATGCCGCCAGGGTAACCTGAGTGACGGTAATAGACTTTGTCCAAGGCTTTGTTGCCGGTGACACGGATCTTGGAGGCGTTGATGACGACAATGAAGTCGCCGGTATCGACGTGAGGCGTATAAATGGCCTTGTGTTTGCCGCGTAAACGGAGTGCAGCTTCGCTGGCAACACGTCCGAGCACCAAATCGGTGGCGTCAATCACAAACCACTCGTGCACCACGTCAGCGGGTTTTGCGCTGAAAGTAGACATGGATAAATCCTTGGAGTTTTGGTTTGTAAGCGTCCTTTTCCACGGTCGGTGTTCTTCTATCGAGAACCTCTTAGGTGGGTCTGAATCTTCGCCGCGGGACGGCTCAATCGCTGCGAAGCCTTCTATTTTATAACCATTTCTCCACTTGACGCAAGTTTTAAGGTTTTGAAAAACCACAGAAGCGCCCATTCGTCTCTTGGGTGAAACAATTTGAACCCGCCAAGTGACGGCTCTAGGTCGGCGTTTGCTCTCATGGGACGGATCAAGCCAGCCCTTGAACACGTTGTTGCTTGAAAAAAAGGATGGGGCTTGGCTTGCTAAAACGGTTAACATCGCATCCTTATGTTCAGTTATCGACACGCATTTCACGCTGGAAATCATGCAGATGTTTTAAAGCACGCTATTCTCATCTCCATTGTCAAGTACATGACCGAAAAACCGGTTCCCTTGACGGTGATTGATACCCACGCTGGTGCGGGACTTTATCGCATGGACAGCGAACTCTCGGCCATCAGCGCTGAAGCGCAAGAGGGCATTCAACTGATCTTGGCGCAACCCCATTTGGCCAAATCCAAGCTTTTGACGGAGTACTTGGGCTTGTTGCACGACTTCAACCCCTCGCCCAAGTCCAAGCTCTACCCTGGCTCGCCTTTCATCGTTCAGCATTTGCTCAACGACTTTGACAAGCTCAAACTCTTTGAGCTGCACCCCACCGACACTCGACTCCTTGAGCAGCACGTGGCCCAGCTGAAAGTGGCCAGACAAGTCGCCGTTTTAAGAGCGGATGGATTTGAAGGCATGAAAAAGTTCTTGCCCCCAGCACAAAGACGAGCCCTTGTGGTGATGGACCCCAGCTATGAAATCAAAACCGATTACAGCAAAGTCTTGGTGAGCATCCAAGATGCTTTGAAACGCTTTGCCACAGGCACGTACCTGGTCTGGTACCCGCTGATCGCTCGTGCCGAGGCGCATGACCTACCGAAACGACTCAAAACCATGGCCCAGCAGTCCAAGCGAGATTGGTTGCACGTGTCGTTGATTGTCAAATCTTCCAAGTTCACGGCACTTCCAAGCGAGTTGCTGGATGGCGGCAAACAAAAGAGACCCGGCCTACCTGGGAGTGGCGTTTTTGTGATCAACCCGCCCTACACCCTTAAAGCTGAACTGCAAGAGGCCATGCCGGAGTTGGTCAGCTTGTTGGGCCAAGACCCGCACGCGCAGTTTCACTTGGAAGGCTCTTGAGGGGAAAGGCGCTCAATGGGACGCCTCTAACCAGCCCAAGTTCTCACAAATGGACAACACCGTGGCACTTTGATTGAGGGTATAAAAATGCAAAGCGGGCGCGCCCGCACAGTGCAACTGGTCGCACAAATCCGTGATGACCTCTAGACCAAAGGCTTTGATCGACGCCACATCGTCACCAAAAGATTGCAACCTCAATCGAATCCACCTTGGCACCTCAGCACCACAGGTTTCAGAAAATCTCAACAGCTGCGAGGAGCTGCTGATGGGCATGATGCCCGGCACGATGGGCACATGCACCCCGGCTTTTTCAACGTCATCGACAAACCTAAAGTAGGCATCGCTGTTGAAAAAATATTGTGTGATCGCCGAGTCGGCGCCTGCTTTGACTTTTTCGACAAACGCCTTCAAGTCTGCCTGAGGGGACTTGGCTTGGGGGTGCATCTCCGGGTAGGCCGCCACTTCGATATGAAAATCATTGGCGTGATGCTCGCGCGTGAAAGCCACCAAGTCCTTGGCAAACTCGAACTCGCCGCTGGAGCCAAAACCACTGGGCAAATCACCTCGCAAGGCCACCAATCGACGCACGCCCAAAGCTTTGATCTGCTCGAGTTGCTGCAAAATGGTCTCGGGCGTGGCGCCCACGCAAGACAGGTGTGCGGCCGCCTCTTGCCCCTCGGCTTGTATTTGAGCCACCGTGCTCAAGGTCCCCGACTGGGTTGAACCCCCAGCACCGTAAGTGACAGAACAAAATTGTGGCTTGATGCGGTACAACTCTTGTCGCACCCCCTTCAAACGCTCAGCACCTTCAGGCGTTTTGGGCGGGAAAAATTCAACACTGAGGGTTGGATTCATGAGAGCAGAAAAAAAGTTTGGGAACCCCAGCACAAGCTTGCCCCTTGGGCAAAGAGGGATGCAAGGCGGCTGGTTCAAAAGCCACGCTTGCATCGTCTTGGATCAATAGCGGTAGGCGTCGGCCTTGTAAGGACCTTGCTTGTTCACGCCAATGTAGCTGGCTTGCTCATCGGTGAGCTCCGTCAACATCGCTCCGACCTTTGCCAAATGCAACCTGGCCACCTTCTCGTCCAAGTGCTTGGGCAACACATACACTTTGCCGTTCTCGTAACGGTCTGGGAACTTGAAGAGCTCGATTTGAGCAATCGTTTGGTTCGCAAACGATGAGCTCATGACAAAGCTTGGGTGTCCTGTGCCACAGCCCAAATTGACCAATCGTCCTTTGGCCAACATGATGATCTTGTGGCCTGAAGGCAAATGAATGTGATCGACTTGGGGCTTGATTTCTTCCCACTGGTATTGCTCCATGGCCGTGACGTCGATTTCATTGTCAAAGTGTCCAATGTTACAAACGATCGCCTGGTCTTTCATTTTGAGCATGTGCTCGTGGGAGATCACGTGTTTGTTGCCCGTCGCCGTGACAAAAATATCGGCCTTGTCGCTCGCGTAGTCCATGGTGACCACCTTGTAGCCCTCCATGGCCGCTTGCAATGCATTGATGGGGTCGATCTCAGTGACCCACACTTGAGCGCTCAAAGCGCGCAAAGCCTGCGCACTGCCTTTGCCCACGTCACCGTAGCCAGCAACCACGGCAACTTTACCTGCGATCATCACATCGGTCGCGCGCTTGATGCCGTCCACCAAAGACTCTCTGCAGCCATACAGGTTGTCAAATTTGCTCTTGGTGACAGAGTCATTGACATTGATGGCTCTGAACATCAAGTCGCCCTTGGCCGACATCTCATTCAAACGATGAACGCCCGTCGTGGTCTCCTCTGTCACGCCAATGATCTTGGCGCTTTTGCGGCTGTACCATGAGGGATCTTGGGCCAATTTTTCTTTGATCGCCGCAAACAAACAAATCTCTTCTTCGCTGCTTGGGTGGCTTAACAAGGAGAGGTCTTTTTCTGCCTTCTTACCCAAATGCATCAACAGCGTTGCATCCCCACCATCGTCAAGAATCATGTTGGGGCCTTCGTCTTCTGTATGGGCCGCTCCAAATTCAAAAATACGGTGGGTGTAATCCCAATACTCCGTCAAGTTCTCGCCCTTTTTGGCAAAAACTGGGGTTCCTGCTGCCGCGATCGCAGCCGCTGCATGGTCTTGGGTTGAATAGATATTGCAAGACGCCCAACGCACTTTCGCGCCCAAGGCTTGCAAGGTTTCAATCAAAACAGCCGTTTGAATGGTCATGTGCAAAGAGCCTGTTATGCGCGCGCCTTTGAGCGCTTTGCTTGCACTGAACTCATGACGAATGGCCATGAGGCCTGGCATTTCTGTTTCAGCAATTTTGATTTCTCTTCTACCCCAATCCGCCAAGGATAAGTCGGCCACCACGGCATCGTTGGCATGCAAAGGTTTGATCACAGCGTTCATGTCTTTTAACTCCATCGGATGATAAAAAACCACTGCCAGCAAGGAGAGGGTGTTCGCTTGTGACTTCACAAAAGCGAACGAGATCCAAGCCTTGTCGAGAAAAAGGAGACGGGCACCTCACCTCACAACCAGCAGTGGGTGAGCGCCGTTTGAAAAAAGTGACCGAGCCTCACTTTGTCAGTCCCGCGAGAAAGAGGCTTCGTGTTGTAAAACATCTAAAGCCTTTTTTCGCTGCGGCAAAGTTGCATCGCTCCTCGGTGCTGGTATTTTAACCCAAGTGCCCAGGCTCAAGACCTCTGTGGGCACAATAAACCCCAAAAATAAGGGTCTTGGGGGGAGCCCCAACCGATCCCGGCCCGTTTCCCAAATGTGATCTTTGCGGTTTTCACATTTGGCCGATCAACCCACGAGCGCCCTCCAGACTTGGGTCGCACAAGGGTTAAAATACGCCTCTTTCTTCTTTGAAGCACAACACACCCAGGCCAAGGCCCAGACAATCCATGGGCGTTGGGCAGGTACACCCAGATCATCGGATGTCTAGGATCTGCTTGGCTCTACCCTTGTCGCTTCAAATTGGCCTTTTCATCGTTTCATTTTTTGAATGATTGCGCACCATGCAAGTCGCCTCCCTGACCGCTGAGGTCAAACGTCGCCGCACCTTTGCCATCATCTCTCACCCAGATGCAGGCAAAACCACGCTCACCGAAAAACTCCTCTTGTTCTCTGGTGCCATTCAAATTGCGGGCTCGGTCAAAGCCAGAAAAGCCAGTCGACACGCCACCAGCGATTGGATGGAGATTGAAAAACAGCGCGGCATCTCGGTGGCCTCCTCGGTCATGCAAATGCTCTACCGCGACCATGTGATCAATTTGCTCGACACCCCAGGTCACAAGGACTTTTCAGAAGACACCTACCGTGTGCTCACGGCCGTCGACTCTGCCTTGATGGTGATCGATGCCGCCAATGGCGTTGAAGCGCAAACCAGGCGACTCATTGAAGTTTGTCGAACGCGTGACACGCCCATCATCACCTTTGTCAACAAAATGGACCGCGAGGTGCGCGACCCCTTGGACATTTTGGACGAAGTCGAGCGTGAACTGGGCATGCCTTGCGTGCCCATGACTTGGCCCGTCGGGCAAGGCAAGTCCTTTGGTGGCATCATTGACTTGCGCACGCAAAGCATGAAGGTCTTTGAGTCCGGCTCCGAAAGACGCCCACAAGACTTTGAGACCGTTCCCTTGACGGAACTGGCTCGCTTGAAAGAGCGCTTTGGCAACGAGTTCACCACCGCGTTAGAAAGCATGGAGTTGGCCACGGGCGCCTCCCCCGCCTTTGATCGAGAAGCCTTTTTATCAGGCCAACAAACCCCCGTCTTCTTTGGTTCTGGTGTGAACAATTTTGGTGTGATGGAAGTCTTGGATGCGTTGGTGGACTTGGCGCCAGCGCCTCAAGCCAGGCAAAGCACCGTCATCGCGCAAGGCCAAACGCAACTCCAAACGATTGAACCCGACCAAACACAATTCTCAGGTGTTGTGTTCAAAGTACAGGCCAACATGGACCCCTCACACAGAGACCGGATCGCCTTTGTCCGGGTGGCCTCAGGCCGCTACGCACCGGGCATGAAGCTCAAAGTGCAACGCACCTCCAAAGAGCTCAGACCCACCTCGGTCGTGACCTTTTTGAGCCAACGCAGAGAAGCCGTCGAGGAGGCCTATGCCGGTGACATCATTGGTTTTACCACCCATGGGGGCGTTCAATTGGGTGACACCATCACCGATGGCGCCTCCTTGCAGTTCACGGGTTTGCCTTTTTTTGCACCCGAGCTCTTCATGACCGTGATTTTAAAAAATCCTCTGCGAACCAAGCAACTGCAAACGGGCTTGGCTCAATTGGGCGAAGAAGGTGCGATTCAAGTGTTTCGCCCCGATGCTGGCGGCTTGATGCTCTTGGGCGCCATCGGGCAATTGCAGTTCGAAGTGGTTCAACACCGACTCAAAGCCGAGTACGACTGCGATGTGCGACTCGAAGGCTGCCCGTACACGGGGGCGCGGTGGATCACCGCCGACACCCCCCAAGAACTCAAAGAGTTTTTGTACGCCTACCCCAGCAGAATGGCCAGCGATGCTGCCAATGCGCTCGCCTATCTTTGTACCTCGCCTTACGATGTGCGCTTGGCGCAAGAGAGGTTCCCGAAAATTCACTTTCATCCCCTGAGAGAGCATGCGGGACTCGCCCTTCAAAATGCACACTGAACCCTAGGCTCTAAGCCACGCTTTTTTTCGCAGAAGTTCTTGCAAGAACGGACTTCAAGGCCTGGCCCGTATGGGTCTTTGAGCGAACGATGTCCTCTGGCGTACCCGCCGCCACCAAGCTCCCGCCCTCTTGGCCCCCCTCGGGTCCCAAGTCAATCACCCAATCGGCCTCAGCAACGACATCCAAATCGTGCTCGATGACCACCACGCTGTGGCCCGCATCCACGAGCCGATGCAACACGCGAATCAACAAGTCAACATCCGACATGTGCAAACCCACCGTGGGCTCGTCCAAGACATAAAGCGTGTGCGGCACCTTGTAGCCTCTCTTGCCCACGTCGTCCCTGACTTTGGACAATTCAGTGACCAGTTTGATGCGCTGCGCCTCACCGCCACTCAAGGTCGGCGAAGGTTGGCCCAGGGTCAAGTACCCCAAGCCCACGTCTTTTAACAACTTCAAGGGATGCGCCACACTGGGCAAGTTGGCAAAAAACTCCACCGCCTCGTCCACCTCCATTTGAAGCACCTCACCAATGCTTTTGCCCCTCCACGTCACGGCCAATGTTTCTGTGTTGAAGCGAGCGCCCTGACAAACCTCACACCTGACTTTGACGTCAGGCAAGAAGTTCATCTCAATGGTGCGCATGCCTTGCCCTTCACAAGCTGCACAACGTCCATCGCCCGTGTTGAAGCTAAAGCGCTTTTGCGAATAACCCCGGGCCTTCGCCTCCAAGGTGTCAGCGAACAACTTCCTGATCGTGTCCCAAAAACCAATGTAGGTCGCGGGACAACTTCTTGGCGTCTTGCCAATGGGCGTCTGGTCCACTTCAAGCACACGATCGATGTGCTCAAAACCCTCCAATGCTTCGCAACCAAGCCACGCTTTGCCAGCACCCTTTTTGGACACCGCCATTTGCACATTGGCCAACAAAATATCCCTTGCAAGCGTGGACTTCCCCGAACCAGATACACCGGTGACGGCCACCAGTTTCTTCAAAGGCACGCGCACATCGATGTGTTTCAAGTTGTGCAAATACGCCCCTTTGAGCACCAAACCCTCGCTCACACTTTCTGGGCTCTTTAAGGCGCGCCTTGCTTGAAACGGGTGCAGCATGGCTTGACGCAAGTACCTCCCCGTCACCGAGTTGGGGCTCGCCTGCAAATCAGCCACCAAACCTTGTGCGACCAACTGCCCGCCTCGCGTGCCCGCGCTGGGCCCAATGTCAATCAAGTGCTCGGCTTTTCGCATGGTGTCCTCATCGTGCTCGACCACCACCAAGGTGTTGCCCTTGTCGCAAAGAAGCTGCAAGGAGTTCAAAAGCATCTGATTGTCTCTGGCGTGTAGACCAATGGTTGGCTCGTCCAAGACATAACACACGCCCTGCAAGTTGCTGCCCAATTGAGCCGCCAAGCGAATGCGTTGCGCCTCACCGCCACTTAAACTGGGTGCACCTCGGTCGAGGGTCAAATAAGCCAGGCCCACTTGCTCCAAGAATTTGAGCCGACCCTTGATCTCTGGGACCAAGTCCTTGGCTATTTGCGCCTCGCGGCCCACCAACTTCAAGTGCTCCGCCCATTGCGAAATGTCTTTCACACTCAAGCGTGCAAGGTCGGTGATGGCCTGATCTTGAAACCGCACCGCACGGGCCGTGGCGTTCAATCGCGTGCCCGCGCAACTCACGCAGGTGGTTTCCACAAAGTCTTCAAGCACGGGCTCAGCAAACGTTTGCTCGCGACCCTTTTGTGAAGCATCGACTTGCGTGTCGTCCAACAAGTTGCGCTGAGACGCGTCCAACTTCAAACCCGTTCCCACACAACTCGTGCACCAACCGTGCTTGGAGTTGTAAGAAAAGAGCCTGGGGTCCAACTCGGCGTAGGACGTGGCACAAACAGGACAAGCTCTTTTGGTAGAAAAGACCTCTAAAGACCCAAGCTTTGCACAGGATTGGCCCAGTGAAAAGGCCGACCTCACAGGCTCTACATCGCTCAAGACATGCACAACACCTTTGCCAAGCTCAAGCGCCAAGGCCAAGGCTTTTCTTAAAAGGTCCTCCTCTTTTGCGCTCACCCAACAACTCAAGACAGGCAACTCGATGGTGTGCTCTTTGAACCGATCGATCCTTGGAAATTTCACGGTGGACAAATACTCCCCGTCCACGCGCAAATGGGTATAGCCCTTCAGACGCGCCCATTCCGCCAAGTCCGTGTAGACCCCTTTGCGATTGATCACCAAAGGCGCCAACAGTCCAATCTCTTGCCCTTTGAAGCGGCGCATGATTTGGGCCACAATGCTCTCGGGGGTTTGTGCCTGTACGGCCTGCCCATCATGGATACAGTGCTGAACCCCCAATTTGACATAAAGAAGTCTTAAAAAATGCCAAATCTCCGTGGTGGTGCCCACCGTGGATTTTCGACCCCCTCTGGACAAACGTTGTTCAATGGCCACCGTTGGCGGGATGCCGTAGACGGCATCCACCTCGGGACGCCCAGCGGGCTGAACGATGCTTCTGGCATAGGCATTCAAACTCTCTAAGTAGCGCCTTTGACCCTCGTTGAACAAAATGTCAAAGGCCAGGGTCGATTTGCCCGAGCCTGAGACCCCAGTGATCACATTGAATCGACCTCGGGGGATGTTGACACTCAGATTTTTTAAGTTGTGCTCTTTTGCATTGACAATTTGAATGTCGCCTTGGTCTTTGCCAACAAAAGCGTGCTTGAGCGTCTTGGGCGAGAGAGGGGTTTTGTGAAGGTTCTTTTCTCTTTCACTCACCAACTCTTCGACTTGGATGACACCGTACTCGCCCAGAGCCGCATCATAGGAGCGCAAAGCTTGGGCGGTGTGTGAGCTGGCATGCAATCGAATCTCCTCAGGCGTGCCTTCGGCCACCACATGGCCTCCATGCTCACCACCTTCTGGACCCAGATCAATCAACCAGTCGCTCGCTCGGATCACGTCCAAATTGTGCTCAATCACAATCAAAGAGTGCCCTGCCTCTAACAACTTTCGAAGCGCACGCATGAGCTTGGCAATGTCGTCAAAATGCAGTCCCGTGGTCGGCTCATCAAATAAAAACAAGGTGCCTTTCTTGGCCACGGCTTGACGCATGCTGGAGCGCTGCTTGGCCGCTTGAGCCAAATAGCCCGCAAGCTTCAATCGTTGGGACTCTCCACCACTTAAAGTGGGCACAGGTTGGCCCAACTTCAGGTACTCCAAGCCCACATCGATGATGGGCTGCAAAGCACGAATGACCTCGGGGTCAGCTCTAAAGAGATGCGCGGCCTCGCTGACCGTGAGCGCCAACACTTGTGCAACGCTTAGGAACTGCGTTTGATGTTCTGCGTTGATGCGCTCAATTTTGATGTCCAATATTTCTGGCCGGTAGCGCTCTCCCTGGCAGTCCTGGCACCTCAAATAAACGTCGCTCAAAAACTGCATCTCCACATGCTCAAAGCCTGAACCACCACAAGTCGGACAGCGTCCATCCCCATGGTTGAAACTGAATTTGGAGTGTGTGTACCCGCGCTGAGCCGCCAGGGTGGTTTTTGCAAACAGTTCTCTGATGCTGTCCCAGGCCCCCACATAACTCACGGGGTTGGATCTGGCCGTTTTACCAATGGGCGACTGATCCACAAACACCACATCGCTCAGGTAATCCGCTCCGAGCAAGCGACTGTGCGCACCAGGCGCATCGGTAGACTGACCGAAGTGGCGCAGCAAAGCAGGCGCCAAAATATCTTGCATCAGGGTTGATTTACCAGAACCACTGACGCCCGTCACGCACACCAGTCGCAACAAGGGAAACTCAATGGACACATTTTTTAAATTGTGCTCGCTCGCACCCTCCAAGACCAATCTTGGCGTCGCGTCGCTGACTGCACGCTTAAGACCCATGCCAACTTGTTTGCGTGCACCTAAATAAGCGCCGGTCAAGGTATCGGCTTTTTTTAAATCTTCAATGGCCCCATCAAAAACAATTTCCCCCCCGCGCTCACCTGGTCCTGGCCCCATGTCGATGATTCGATCTGCAGCAAACATCACCGCCGGATCGTGCTCCACCACCACCAAGGTGTTGCCCGCATCTCGCAAGCGTTGCATGGCTTGGGTAATTCGACCCATGTCTCTTGGATGCAAACCGATGCTGGGCTCGTCCAACACAAACAAGGTGTTGACCAATGAGGTGCCAAGCGCTGTCGTTAAATTGATGCGCTGCACCTCTCCACCGCTCAAGGTCCGACTTTGTCGATCCAAACTCAAATAACCAAGACCCACGTCCACCAGGTATTTCAATCTGGCTTGTATTTCCTCGAGCAGCAACTCCAGTGCTTGCACCTGAGCGCTTTTAGCACTACGAAGAACACCTTCGCTGGCCGATTCGCTCGCACCCTTCAAGGTCTGGGCCATCTCTAGGCGCATGCGATCAAAGAACACCCGAAGTCGCTCGATCGACAAACACATCAAATCGTGCAAGCACAGGCCTGGTAAATTTTCAAGTTGCGCATCGCTCCATGACACGCCGACGGGCTTGAAGCGCCGGTTGGGCTCAAGAGCCTCCTTGGCCGCCTCCAAGGAACCCACACGCCACAGCAAACTTTCCATTTTGAGTCGCGCGCTGTCACATGCCGAACAGGCGGTGTAACTGCGGTACTTGGAGAGCATGACTCGAATGTGCATTTTGTAAGACTTGGTCTCCAAGTATTCAAAAAAGCGCTTCACCCCATACCACTGCTGGTTCCATTTGCCCGCCCAATTGGGAGAGCCCAAAATGACCCAATCCTTTTGCTCTTGGGTCAGCTGGTACCAAGGGGTGTCTCTGGGAATACCTGCTTTTTCAGCAAAGCGCATCAAATCTGCTTGTGAGTCTTTCCATGCAGGCGTTTGAATAGGTTTGATTGCGCCAGAGCGAAGCGTCAATCGATCGTTGGGGATGACCAAACCATAGTCCACACCGATGACTCGGCCAAAGCCCCTACAGGCCTCACACGCACCCAAGGCTGAGTTGAAAGAAAACAAAGAGGGGCTAGGGTCTTGGTACGTCAGCTCACTTTCTGGGCAATGCAGGCCCGTTGAAAAACGCCATATTTCCACCTCTTCGGTGTGTGTATCGATGGCATACACCTGCATGCGACCCGCACCCCTTTTAAGGGCCGTCTCAATGGCCTCCACGGCTCTGGAGACCTCGACTTGAGACAACCTAAAGCGATCGGCCACGACGTCAATGACTTGCCTAGGACCCGTGATGGTTGACACTTGTCGTTGGGCTTGTATTTTGGTGAAACCTGAAGCACTCAGCCACTGCTCGATGTCTTCTTGCGTGATGGTGTTGGGCAACTCCACAGCGAAGGTCACCACCAGCCTCATGTCCCTTTGCTTTGAACGAAGCTTTATTTCGTCCAACAAAGTCTGTGCACTGTCGTGTCGCACGGGCAAGGCGGTTTTAGCATCGTACAAATGCGCCAACCTGGCAAAAAGCAACTTCAAGTGATCGTTCAACTCGGTCATCGTGCCTACCGTTGAGCGAGAACTTCTCACGGGATTGGTTTGATCAATCGCAATGGCGGGTGGCACCCCCTCGACCTGATCGACTTGAGGTCGATCCATTCGATCCAAGAACTGACGCGCATATGCGCTGAACGTTTCCACATAACGCCTTTGGCCTTCAGCGTAGAGGGTATCAAACACCAAACTGGATTTTCCAGAACCACTTGGTCCAGTCACCACCGTGAGTTCTCCGGTTTTAAAGTCCACGTCCAGATTTTTTAAATTGTGCTGCCGCGCACCGCGTATTTTGATCAGGCCTTGTGACATATCGACTCTCTACCCTGGGTTTTAATAGGAACAGGTAGAAGATTCTAGGGACAAAGCCGATAAAAATGGATCAATTTGAAAAATATCCCTAAAAGCCTTTCCAACCCAAGGGTCCTAGGCCACCAACTCTACATTCGCCGCCCATAAAAAAACCCCGTGAAGGCCCAAAGGCCCACGGGGTTGTGTCGCAGAGGAAAGATCTGATCCGTTCAGCCTGGGCTGATATTAGACAAGACCCGCTTCATCATCAATCGTGACGATAGATGTCGACATCTTTGGTTTCTTTGACAAAGATCATGCCAATGACGAAAGTTGCGCCAGCCACAATGATGGGGTACCACAACCCGTTGTACATGTCCCCCGTTTGCGCCACGATCGCAAAAGCGGTTGTGGGCAACAAGCCCCCAAACCAACCGTTGCCAATGTGGTAGGGCAAGGACATGGAGGTGTAACGAATCCGTGTTGGGAACAACTCCACCAGCATAGCGGCGATAGGGCCATACACCATCGTGACCAAAATCACGAGATAGGTCAAAATGACAACCACCGTGACCTTGTCCAACTTTGCAAGATCTGCTTTGGCTGGATAACCCGCTTCTTTCAAAGCTTCGCTCACTGATTTTTTGAACTCAGCAATTTTTTTGGTGCTCTCTTCATCAAATTTTAAGTTTGCAACGGTCGCAGAAGGCGCCTCAATTTCAGTCGTTCCAATCATGACTTTGGAAGGTGTGCCAGCTGGTGCGGCTTGATTAGAATAACTGACCGCATTTTGCGCTAGGTATCTCTTGGCAATATCGCAAGAGCTCTTGAAGTCAATCTCCCGTGCAATGGGGCTGCCTTGGAATGAGCAGGATGCGTCGTCACTCACGACAACCACTTTGGCGCTCGCTTGAGCAGCGGCCAAGTCAGGGTTGGCAGCTTTGGTCAAGGCTTGGAAAACAGGGAAATACGTCACCACCGCCAACAAGAGACCCAGCATGATGATGGGCTTTCTTCCGATCTTGTCTGACAAAGATCCAAAAACGATGAAGAAAGGCGTTCCAATCAGCAAAGAAGCGGCGACCAACAAGTTCGCCGTTGTGGGCTCCACCTTCAAGACTTGCGTAATGAAAAAGAGCACATAAAACTGACCCGTGTACCAGACCACGGCCTGCCCAGCGGTCAAACCAAACAGCGCCAGTAAAACCAATTTCAAGTTCTTCCATTCACCAAAAGACTCGGACAAAGGTGCTTTAGAGATCTTGCCCTCAGATTTCATGCGCTGAAATGCAGGGGACTCGTTCATGGACAAACGAATGTACACCGACACGGCCAACAAGGCGATGGACAACAAGAATGGGATCCTCCAACCCCAAGCCGCAAAATCGGCCTCAGGCATGGAGCTTCTGGTGCCCAAAATCACCAGCAAAGATAAAAACAGTCCAAGCGTCGCGGTCGTTTGAATCCAAGAGGTGAAGGCGCCACGGTGGCCATGAGGAGCATGCTCGGCCACGTAAGTTGCAGCACCCCCATACTCGCCCCCCAAGGCCAAGCCTTGAAGCATTCGCAAGGCAATCAAGATCACGGGCGCAGCAACGCCGATGCTTGAATAACTGGGCAAGATGCCCACGACAAAGGTGGACATACCCATGATCAAAATGGTGACCAAAAAGGTGTACTTTCTACCAATCATGTCTCCAAGGCGTCCAAACACCAACGCACCAAATGGACGCACCAAAAAACCAGCCGCAAAGGCCAAAAGGGCGAAAATAAAAGCGGCGGCAGGATCTAAGCCACTGAAGAATTGCTTGGCAATGATGGCAGCCAATGAGCCGTAAAGGTAAAAGTCATACCACTCAAAAACGGTTCCGAGTGAGGAAGCAAAGATGACCTTTTTCTCCTCTGAGGTCATGGTGTGTGGTGCGTGTGCAGCCATAGAGTCGTCTCCTATTAAAATAAAAAATCAGGCAAAACCCACTCTCAACTTACAACTTGTCGCTTTGAGAGCTCGCTTGCCTTACCTGCTACTTGAATATCGACGAGAAGACTGACTCGAAGCTGACGGAAAGGGTGTATCACGCTTCTTTTCATGTAGGATTAAAGTTTTTATGATAAATGTCATTTCGGGTTAACCCCCAAATCACACCTCAATCGACTTTAAAGTCTATTTTCTAGCCCTCTGGGCATGAGCCTTTTTCAGGCCTTGATGACGTTCATTCTTTGTACGATTTGGCCCCAAACCTCTTTTTTCTGCACTGTGTTGAGTGAGCCCCAGCGGACGATTTCTTGGAGTTCCCTCAAGCAACCCTCACACAGTTTCGTCACCGTATCCATCTTGCACACGGCGATACAAGGTGAGATGACAAACTCACTCTCAGGATCCAAAGCCATCGTCAAC
>CAIMNS010000247.1 GCA_903842945.1 uncultured Burkholderiales bacterium | reverse complement strand
GTTTGAGTTGAATGAAATCAACGAAATTTGATTCTGCCAATGATCGACTCGTCTGTGCGAGTCGATCTCTTATGAATAAATTATTTTTTCGGCGGGTCACCCTTGCTCGAGGCTTATAGTGGTCAAGTAATTTCGTTTTACACGACAGCTGGTGGTTCAACACATTAGTTCAAAACTACAACTTTACTTTGATTTTCATCAATAGCAGGCGACTCTTATAGGGATCCAATGAAGACACTAGCTTCAACCCTCACGCTTGAGCTAAGTTAAATATGAACCATCAACAGGACAATTTATTGCGTCTCATCACAAGTACTCGGCTAGATTTGGTGAGCAAGACCCCTTGGTATTGGATTTAAAGAGAGAAGTGACTGACTTGCATTTGAGGCAAACGCAACCTATTGTTCCTAGAACAAGGCTTTTTGAAAGTAATGTAATAGAGGTTGATTTTGTAGAAACAGTTTGATTCTCAAGTTGTCCTTTAAAAGGACAAACTATGCGTTTGAGTAGCTGTCGCAGGTTTGGTTTCGGCGTGTGAATCGTGCACGTGGGGTGAATTGGTCATCAAGTGTCGTTTTACACGACAGTTGGTGAGAGGTGTTGTCCGTTATTTGCGTTATAAATGAGATTCAACAAAGTCCGCTAACGTCTGAGAATATCGGCTTTGAAACAATTCAGATTCATCGCTGTGTAAGTCGTTGGATTTTTCAAACAGATGCAGGCATTTGCATCAAGGCGCTGGTGGTCTGTGCCTTAATGAATGCTGTGCTTCCATCAATTGTCTCGCTTCTGCTTCTGCATTTCGTTTTAAACCCAATTCATTGCGGGTATAAGCCATCAATAATTGAAGATTTGCTTCGGGGTGATCTTGCTCAGCTGCGGCCTCAAACCAAATGCGTGCGCGATCTGGGTCAGGTGCAATACCGTCGCCAGTCATAAGCATTTGTCCAAGCAAAAATTGTGAGTCTGCAATACCTGCTTTGGCGGCCATTTCTAACCAGTAAAGTGCTTTCTCTGGTGATCTGGGCTGGCTGGGAAATTCTTGTCGGTAAATCAGTCCAAGGTAGTGCGCCCCACCTGTTTGACCGCCCTTAACTGAAGCCTCTAACCAAGGACCTGCAGCCAGTGCGTCTGCTGGTATTCCAGGCGCACCTTTTAAGAGCAATTTACCGAGCAGCAAATTGGCTTTAGCATCACCACTTTCAGCAGCTCGCTGCAACCATCTCTGCCCTTCAAGTACAGATACTTCATCTGGTCGACGAATTAACGTTTGACCGAGTGCACGAGCTGCTAAATTAGAACCGCTCTTTGCCGCTTTCAGCAGGGATTGGGCTGCCTCTTCGTCTTGCACACTAGCTAGCACGCCCCATTGCTCAATTTTAGAATCGTCTGGCAGTCTCGTTTGATACAGCAACTGCCCACCCGCCACCAAGAGGGTGGTCAGGGCGAGAAGGCTGATGAGGGAGAACTTACCAAACTGAAACTTGCGCAACATTCACTTTTACTTTGATAGATCAATGGCGTAGTCAGCCAAGTTGTTGGTGCCACCATCGCTGTTGTTAATGGCAGAAATATTGGTCAAACCCGCAGCAATTGCCAGTGACAACTTATTGGGGGCAGACTTGAAAGTCACTAGGCCTTTGGTCGTGACTTTGGTGAAATTCCAGCTGCGGTCTGAACCGTTCTTAGCCAATGTAAGAGTCTTCAAATTTTTGATGTAGCTAATTAAGACATCACGATTGGCATCTGGCGAAGCATAGATGACTTTTGTGCTGTCAATGCCAGGGAAATTGCCACCACCGCTACCACGGTAGTTATTGGTAGCCACAATAAAGTAGGCCGCTGTGTCGATGGCTGCGCCTTTATAAGTCAGGTTTTTGATACGACTGCCTTCAGACTGGGTTACATCGATCTCATACTTGAGATCGGGTGTGGTGAACATGTCAAAGTTGTAACCCGGAAAGCTGCTGATCAATGCTTGGTCGGTGCTCAAGTTGGGATCGATCTTATTAAATCGCTTCGCAGCAGTTTCTAGCCAATTCTTGATGTCACTGCCTTGAACACGAACTGCATAAACTGTGTTGGGGTAGAGATACAGGTCGGCCGCGTTGTTAATGGCTACGTTACCAGATGCTACATCTGTGTAGTCATTACCACCTGCAAAACCACTTTTAAAGGGCGCACTGATGGATAAAACCGGCAGTGATTTGTACTGTGGAAGGTTGGCAGCAACGTATGTTGAAACGTAGTCTGCTTGTGCTTGATTGACAATTTCAATGGCAGATACTTCGCCTAAATCAGCAAAGTAGCTAGACATATTGAAATTGGTGGTGCCAATGGGTGTCTTCACATACTGAATGGTGGCAGCGTGTTCTGTCGCAATGGCTGGTGCGATGGTGGGTTCCACGGCCACATAAGTTTTGTCGGCATTTTGAATTGAGCGAGCTTCTACCTTGGTGCCGGCGCTATTTACATTCCATTTGCCACCGTCAAAAACGAGGTCAAGCTTGATCAAGCCAAGGTGCTTTCCCCAGTAATTTGCCATCACCGTGGGCACGCCGTTCACAGTGCCCTTGGCTTTGTCTACACCAGGGAGATTAAATTGAGCAGCCGTGCTTGCGGCGTCAGGGAAAACTTGGTGTGAGTGACCAATAAGCATGGCGTCTATACCTGGTACTTTAGAAAGATGCCAGTTACCATTTTCCATTGTAGGGTCATATGTTGAATTGTCCAAGCCGCCGTGTGAAATCACGACCACCAAGTCAGCACCCTTGCTTCTCATTTCGGGTATAAATTTGGTTGCTGTTTCAACCAAACCTTGTGTGTAAACCTTGCCATCAAGCCAACGCTTGTCCCAAGACATGATGGTTGGAGGCGTAAAGCCAATAATGCCAACCTTAAGTGTTGAGTTAATAATCTTGCCGTCAGGCGCAGTGGCTGTCACATTTTTGCTGATGATGTGATAAGGAGAGAAAAGAGGGGCCTTTGTCTTGGCGCTGTAAACGTTGGCGAGTGCTTGAGGAAAGCTTGGACCTGAGCAAGGAGTCGCCCCGTTGGACACGCCATCCACATCAAACTTGCTACCGGTCACTTGGTTGAGGAAGGGAAGGCCATAGTTAAATTCGTGATTGCCAATGCCGCCACCGTCAAAGCGCATCAAATTCATGACTTTGTACATAGCTAGCGTTTGGCTGCAAGGTAAAGGGTTGATCAGCGACTGGTAGTCTGACAATGCTGTTCCCTGAATGGTGTCACCGTTGTCGAATAACAATGTATTGGAAAACTCTGCGCGGGCGGTATTTATTAAAGTAGCGACGCGCTCAAAGCCTAATGATTTGTCTTCGGCCAGTTTAAAGTAGTCATAGCTCATCACGTTGGTATGCAGGTCAGTGGTTTCCAGCAGGGCCAAAGTCGCCTTTGAATTAACTGGAATGTTCGAATCTGTGGAGCCACATGATGCAAGCAATGTTCCTGTAATGACCAAGGGAAACAGTGAAAGTCTAAGCAAGGCAGGCAAGCGTATTTTCATAAGAAGTGCTCTGATCAAGTTTGTTGTGGACTTTGTATGATCAAGTTGGAGCGTGAATTTCTTATGACAACTTTTATTTTTCTAAAATTTTCTATTAGAAGATTGAATTTAAATAATTCACTAGATTGTCATATTTATTGTCAAATCAAAAGGTAAGCATGACCTGCCAAAACCAAATAGCCCATCACAAATATCATTCGTTTTGCATGACTATTAATGCTTAGATATCCAAGCCTTTTGACTAAAGTTTGAGGACTTTAAAAGTTGTTCACTTTAATTACAGCTAGTGCATATCAACTGCTGTCTCAGGTTTGCCTATGCTGCAGAACCATGCCACTTGCTTGAACTGGTCCTGAAGTGTCGTTTTACACGACAGTTCATGGTGGGTGGTGATGTCCTTTTAAAGGACATTCCTTTAATTCCTTGTCAGTCTCATCTGCCTCTTTTATTTCCTTTAATGGAAACATCAGTAAAAAGATAAAAGTTTATGCAACCGGTGATAACACCAATGAACATGATCAAGGTTGCCAATTAGGGATTGAATTTCTTAACCGTTAGCTGACTTAATTTTCTGACTTGCCCAATACCAGTGCTTGGAGAGCAGCATCGAAGACCTTTGCTTTGCCCATGTAGTACCTGTCAAGACGCCACTCCTGCAAAACCTCCATAGCCAATTGAAAATCACTTGTTTTTAACAAGTAGAGATCCTTAATAGAAAAGTCCACTTCTTCCGCTAATGACTGGATCAATTGCGAAAAAATTTGCGAAGCTTGATCTTGTGGGTTTTGCTCAATGATATGTTTAATTTTTTTAACAGCTCGCATGATTGATCCTTTGAAAACTAGTAAATTTATTTTAATTCAAAAGGCAATAGTAAAAACTAGCGTTTAGTTTTTCAAGTATAGCCAATATATTTTTTACAAACCGCAAAGTAATGATCTTTATAGATTTAGTAAGTGTAAGGTGAAAAATAGATGCGAAGCTAATTCCTGATGCAAAAGAGTCGTTAAAACAATCTAGACTGCTGAAATAGCCATCGGTGAGTCAAAGAAATTTCTTTGTGAATTTCTGACGAGCAAAAAAAATAACTGCTCCCAATCCTCCTACAGATACCTGAAAATGCAAATTGGCAGGAAGCAGAAACTCTTCGTCAGAGACGAATTGATTAACACTTAAAGATGTTTGAACTTCTAAATTTCCAGAAATAACCAACCCTAAAATAATTCGATTTGTAAAGCACAAGCCAGTAGTATGAAATGGTTTGATGGTTCTCAAATTTCCCTTGTTAAATCCTCTTTCTAGCAGGCTTTTACTGTAATTCACAGTCACACTTTCAATTGAGCGAACAGTGGTGTTCATAGTTGATCCTTGCAACTTTCAAAATTTAAATATTTGCAGATACACATGAAAATCAAATGCAACATTAAATTGTTTGTAGCTCAGGAGTATGTCAACCTGGTGATGAATTAATTTCAAGTAGCTTGGTGGTTGTACAAACGATTTCGCATCAGAAACGTATGATAGAAAAGTTACAAAATTGCCTTTCAAGTTAAAAATTTAGCAAGGGAATGTCCTGAGCCTAGTTTTAGTTAAGACGTTCAAAATCGTGCTTTGTTAGAGGAAATCATGCGCTCCACAACTAAAAAGCGTTCACCTTTAAGTGCATCAAATGCAAAGCAGCTGGAAGAGCTATGTTCTTGGATAACTGAAAACTGCGAGCGTACGCTTGGTTGGTCACAGTTAACTCAAAAAAGCGGATTCACAAAAGAGCAGCTCGTTGAACTGTTTCAACTCTATAAACAAGTAACGCCTATGGCATTTGTTAGACAGGTGCGTAAGCAGCGTAAAGGCAATAACTCAATTGATTCGCAGACTCAACTTTTCGACAACATCAAAAATCAAGGTAAAGCCAACGAATTAAACTGATCAATTAGTTAAATATTTTTGAACTTAACTTGAATTGTCATACTTGTTGAGTTTAGTTTTTGTAAATTCATAAATGCCTTCAAACTCATTTAGAAAATTTATGAAATTACATAATTGGTATGTTGAAAAGCTTGAAAAGGGTAAGAGCCATCTTTTGATCGTTATTGCCTCCATCACACTCCTCGCGCTGGCTCCTCTTGTACTAGAAGCGACCATGAAAGTCAGAAAAGAATTTAAGTGGGAAGAGGAAATAGAATTTGTATTTGCTGGCAAATGTTTTAACGGTGAAGAATACTGGCTCTTCGCATCTCAAGAGGTGGTTGATGGAAAAATAACCCCCTTTTACAATTACAAAGGTCCCGTAGGTTCCGGAACTGTTTATACGGATACTGCTCCAAAAGTAATGGTTCAAAGAATCTGCCGTGCTAATGCAGACATTGTTAGCAGTCTATAAATTCGCTGACAACAGAAAGTTTGCTTTCTTTGATCATTTTTTGATCGAAGCCATTGCGAATTTTTGTTGCAATTTAGTGTTGATGAAAAAAAATAGTTATTGGACATGTCCATGAAACATCAATAGTTCGTAATGACTTGATGTATTACAAAGGTATGTATGTCTAACCGTATTTTAAAAGATAGTGTTTATTTGCTAGGAAACGATCCACACCAACGCAAGATTGCTTTCACAGAGACACCAAATCTAAAAGCAGAAAATATTTTTATCTGCTTGCCAGGCTTACTTGAAACCAGAGACACTTTCGCACCACTTTTTGAATCAACACGTTCGAATCCAAACATTCGAATGCTTAGCATTGACTACTGCGGACGCGGAGACTCCGACTCTCTTCATTTGGGAACAAGCTACTCAATGAGTCGTTACATCTCCGACATTGAGGATTTAGTAAAGAACTACGTTCTACAAAATCACATGAATGCTAATGCACGATTAAATTTGATTGGAACAAGCATGGGGGGTGTTTTGGCTTTGTACTTAATTGAAAAATTCAAAAACAAAGTTTCTAGCGTAGCACTCAATGACATTGGTCTGAAAATTGAATGGTCAGCTTTATCAAGACTTAACAATTTGATTGACAACCTGTCGCTAGAAATTGCAACTTCCAACATTCATTCACGAGTTGTAACTGAAGTTAAATCTCCAGCACATTTTGATTTGCCATATCAATTTGACTTGATTGGAATGAACATGGCGAATTTGGTGAAATCATTTGAAGGAAAAATACTACTTTTGCACAACTCTTCTAGCATTATGTGTTCTAGTGAAATTGCAGAATTTTCTAAAAAGAAATGGCACTCCTTGCAGGTCAAAACAATAGAGGGGCAAGGACACCCAGTCACTTGGAATTCTGAAGTAAATGATTGGTTACTTGATGCAATTAGTCATCCACAAAAAAGTCTTCAATAGGCCAAATGCAAACTCTAGTCTAGAAAATATTCCTTTTTTCCTGCCTACTCTGTGCTGTTTCAAGCCGAGGGCCGTTTCCGTATTGACAACACCACTCCTTTGAATGGCGAGCGAGCTGCCTCTGGAAAATTTTGATGCTCAAGGTAACTACTAGCTACATCACCTAGGTATTTCGCCCCGACATCGTGTGAGCCAGTCTGACTTGGAACGTAAAGTATTTCAGATAATCGATTAGATTTTTTTAGGAAAAATGAACGCCAGCGTTGCAAAAAATTTTCCATAAAATCCTTTCGAGATTTAATATGAAGAAATTCACTCTATTCCTATTTGACAGAAATGCAACTGGTATATACGTGAGCCATGAGCTACCCCCTATCTGTCGTACCAAAGTGAAAAAACAAAGGCGCAATCAAGCGCCTTTGTTCAATTCGGAACATTTATTGAGCAAACTGAAACTCTAGTGCCTTGCCCCTGACATAAGCTCTTGTTTCCCCTTGCGTTTTGATATCCTCATCGACATAACCGTATGCCCAAAGAACACCATACCTTCGGCAAGCTGTGCAATTACATGCGGTAGCCCCATCGGGCTTGCCATCTAGTTGCCATGAAACTGAACCACATAAACAAGTACCTCTTATCATTATTAAGATCTCACACAGAATGTTGCACGGATTTTGGCACAGACGATTGATTCTTAGATTAAGATTAAATCATGACCAATTTAAATCACCAGGCAAACATAAAGCTTGCCAAGCTGTTAATTGCAGGCTTATTGATCATCGGGTTGATCGTTTTGGCTGCCCAAGACTTGGCGCCGGATATGTCATACGCCAAGTTGTTTGCGTATATCTTTTTAGGACTTGCCGCTTTCGCAGTAAATCTTGTTGGCTTGAGCGTGATTTATCTCAATGTTTATCAGTGGGTCTTACGCAAAGGTGGAACAGACACAGCTTGGTTTTGGTTCAATAGTGAGCCCAAAGGCTTGATGGCTTTGAGAGAAAAGTTACGCAAGCATTGATTCTTTGATTCACAGAACTTTTCAATAAAGTTTGGGGTCTAGAATGATGTCTTGGTGCGATTAAGCGAAGCAAGTCTCAAAGGGTAGCCAAAGCAGAATCAAGACCTAGAACCTTTTCTGGAACCTCAGCAAAGCTCATCGGCAAAAACAAACTAGGTGCGACTGTTATGCGCCCAGTTTTGAATTTCATCTTGACCAGTACTTCGGCTACTTGTCCGTGCCGTGAATACATTACGTGTGCGAAATAGGCGCACTTCTCATCCGCATAGATGAGTTGAGTTTCAACATGAATGCGACTGAATATTGATACTGGCTTAGCGAACTTGACGATTTGTGCCACATTCACGAAGCTCGTGCCAGATTGGATAATCTTGAAGAAATTTCCCACCTTAATTAGGTAGTCAATTTGGGCAGCTTCCGCTAACTGAAAGTATTTGTCGCTTTTTAGAACACGCATGCCTGAGTCAAACGGTGTGACCCAGAAACTTAGCTTCGTCACTTCTCCAATTGTCTTGCTTCCATAAGCGGATAGACCCAGAAGAAAAGTAATGAAGTTTCGCAACAGACCCGACATCTTGATTTCTCGAATTGCGGTAAAAGCTCGTCTTGAATCGCATTGATTGGATGCGGTGAGAGAGAAGTTTAAAGATCAGGTGAATAGCGTTTGAGCATATCTTCACGGGATTCCACTGGACCTGCACTCTTAGTTTGATCGCTGATGATTTGACCAATCGTTGGCATCGCATCAATATTTTGATGGTGTTCAATAGACCAGAATTTGGAGCGCATCATTGCTTTGGGGCAATGCATATAGGCGGCTTCCACGATCACTTTGATAACCAGCTTGGGTTTGTTCTTCAAAGTATCAAAATGCTTAAGTAGATCTGTGTCGGTTTGAAGCGTAGCACTTCCATTCACACGAACAACTTCGTCAAT
>CAIMNS010000246.1 GCA_903842945.1 uncultured Burkholderiales bacterium | reverse complement strand
CCCTCAAATATTTCTGGATCACCTGAAGCCTGGTGGACATTTGGTCGGTATTTTTGGCAACGAACCCATCATGCAAACCACCTCAGTAAAAAAAGTGGCCTCCAATCAGTTTGACGCCAAAATTTTATGGGACTGTACGGCACCTCGCCTACACGGCTTTGCAGAAGACTCAAAATTCAATTTTTAATTTATGAATCATTCCATGATTGAACAAATTTCACCCTTGCAACTTTTCCAATGGATTCAAAAACAATCAGAATCCAACAAGACGGTGCTGTTGATAGACGTTCGTGAAGAATGGGAATTTGAAACCGCAAAAATCAAGGCCGATGGATTTGACATGGTCCATATTCCTATGCAAACATTGCCAGCCCACTTGGACCAATTGGATAGCGATCGGCCCATAGCCTGCCTATGTCACCACGGAAGTCGCAGTCAACACGTGGCCAATTTTCTGAAGGAACACGGATTTGAAACGGTGGTCAACATCAGTGGCGGAATTCACGCTTGGTCCAATGAACTCGATCCCTCTGTTCCTCAATATTGAGCGCCTCTGATCTTGTCCCTTAGGCACGTTCAATCACCAGCTAAAACACATCAATGAATCAAAAGAAAGATCGCAAATGATGAAAAGCACAACTATTTCACTATGCATCGCTGCAGCTTGGTCGCTCGCTGTGTCCGCGCAAGCGCAAAATCTTGTCTCCCTTTTTTCTACAGCTAAAAATTACGACGCCACCTATCAATCGGCTTTGGCTCAATATGAAGCGAACCGGTACAAAGCGAACCAATCCGTGGCTGGGATATTGCCCAATGTGAATTTTTCAGCAAGTTCGACTCGCTCTTTGCTGGACTACACGCCCGACAATTTTTTCGTTAATCCATTGGACCACTCCAAGGACGTCATTCCTTTCATGCGCTATTACGGTACACATGTTGCCTCACTCACCGCCGTTCAGCCTCTTTACCGTCCAGCCAATTACGATGTGTACCTGCAAGGCAAAAAACAACTGGCCCAAACGGTGACTCAACTTGTTGCAGCTGAACAAGATTTACTGATCAGACTCTCCCAAGCGTATTTTGATGTTTTGACTTCCAGTGACAGCCTCAAATCCATCAAAGCGCAAAAACAAGCTGTGGCAGAACAACTTGCTTCAGCAAAAAGAAACTTCGAAGTGGGAACTGCAACGATCACAGACTCCAGAGAGGCTGAGGCAAGGTATGACTTGATACTGTCACAAGAAATTGCTGGGGACAACGATCTCAGAATCAAAAAACTTTTCTTGGATCAACTGGTGGGCAGCAAAAATGTTCAACCATCCGCCCTAAAGAAAAATGCGACCTTTGAAAATACAGAGCCAAAAGACATCGATGCTTGGGTAGCGCTTACTGAACAAGCTCATCCCAGTGTCTTGAATGCGCAATTGGCACTTGATATTGCAACGCTTGAGGTTGACCGAGCAAAATCCGCTCACCGACCCACCTTAGATCTGCAAATTGGCATGTCTGGTACTCGCAACCAAGACGGTACAGCCACATCTGGTACCTCTTCACTAGGAACGCACGTGATCAACAAATCAGTGGCTTTGCTGATGAACTTGCCTTTGTACCAAGGCTATGCCACACAACATAGAGTCCTTGAAACCATTGAACTCGAGAACAAGGCGCGTTACGATCTAGAGGGGGCGAAACGCGCAACAGCCCAATCCACTCGCAGCGCTTTTTACAATGTAGTGTCTGGCCTTGGGCAGGTCAAAGCACTCAACGCTGCTGAGCGCTCGAGCTTGCTTGCGCTGGAAGCCAATCAATTGGGCTACACGGTGGGTGTTCGCATCAACATCGATGTCTTGAACTCACAAAGCCAACTTTATCAAACACAAAGAGATTTGGCCAAAGCCAAGTACGATGTTTTGGTGGGTGGATTGAAACTCAAACAAGCCAACGGTACCCTCAAACCTGAGGATCTTCAGTCTCTCAACACCCTCTTGGATGAGGCGAACAATTGAGTCATTTTGAAATGGGTTGGACGACAGAAGGCGCATTGACCAGCAAGTGTTCAATCGCTTGATAAGTGAGCTCAGTTGCCCCTTGATGGGCATGGATGAATTCTTGCCCCAACCGCTTCATCTGCATCAAATCAACGCGCTGATCCACCAGTGACAAGGCGTGTATCACGGCAGCCGACACGTCCACAACTTGCCTAGCCGCTCCCATTTGAGATGCTTGAAGCGCCACTTCCTTGAAGTTAAAAGTATGCGGCCCCATCAACATGGGACATTCACATGCGATGGACTCAATCAAATTTTGCCCCCCAAAAGGTAAAAAGCTGCCTCCAAGCAAAGCCACATGGGCACTTGCATAATAAAAATTCATCTCGCCCAGCGAGTCCCCTAAGAACACACTCACTCGAGAACGATCCCATGCATTTTGCTCGGTGATTTCACTGAAGTCT
>CAIMNS010000245.1 GCA_903842945.1 uncultured Burkholderiales bacterium | reverse complement strand
GGTGACAGCTCTCAATGATGCGGGGGTGCCGTGCGGCCCTATCTATAACATGCAGCAAGTCTTTGAAGATCCTCAAGTAAAGCATTTGAAGATGACCACCACTTTGCAGCATCCGCGCCGAGGCCCTATACGTGTGGTCAATCAACCCCTGGTGCTCTCTAGAACACCCGCCGACATACAAACCACCCAGCCAGAACTTGGAGAGCACAATCAACAGATCTTGAGTGAGCTTGGATTTAGTTTGGCAGAAATTGAAAAACTCTCAGCTCAAAAGGTCATCTGAACTAGCTTAGAGAACGCATACAACCGAGCAATTTTTTCGCCGCAGTCTGAACTTTAGAAAGCTGCCTAGGTACGTTCATTTTCTTCGCGCTTGCGACCATGTAGCATGGCGGCAGCGAGATTTTCACCGTGACGTTTTGATGCCAAGACCACGCCAGCGATATGCGTGGCGATTAGGCACAAAAGTGCAATAGCCAGACCTTCGTGTAACTCGCCCACCCATTCAACCCCCCAGAAGCGGTCGGTCGTGTACAGCCAACCAGTAAAGCCCGTGAGGGCGATGCATGTCAGTAAAAGCACGATCATCCAACCACCCAGCGGATTGTGCCCGATATATCGAGGTTCGTTGCCGGCAAGAACACGCAACCCATAGGCGAACGTTGCGCAGGGCGTTTGCATGAATTCGGCAAAACGGGCATAACGCGGGCCTACAAAACCCCAGATGATGCGAACGCTTATTATTGCGCAGGCTAAATAACCCAAGCCCACATGCCAAGCTTTACCGCCTTCGCCGGTCGCCCATGTCAGGGCCACGCAGACCACCAACAGCCAGTGGCTTGCCCGAACCAGCGGGTCCCACACCTTGACCATTCCCTGTTTGGAATCGTACACTTGGCTCAGCGTGGTTTGGTCGGCACAGGTGCTAGCGTTACCGGATGGAAGTAGGCTTCCTGGCGTTCGCCCTTATCGTTGACAACATAGGCTTCATAACAGCCGCCATCGATCTTGATGCGCCGAACCGTCCAACCCTTGTCAGTTAGTATCTTGGTCAGCTTCTCCTGCGATTGCCAACCCGATTCTGGGCCTGAATCGCAAGTGGCAAGTCCGGTGGCGAAAACTACCCCCTGCGTGAAGGCGAAGGCTAACAATAATGCAACAGTAGCTTTCATGGCTTGATCCTTGGAATTTTGAGTTTGTGTTTCAACAAGATGCGATGAAAAATTGTACACCAGCGTTTCTTTGCCAACGTCAATTCAGTTATCCAATTCATCAATGCTGGGAAATTGAAGCCTTTGGATTTGACAGGCAATAAGTGCTCAACAGTGATTCCCGCTATCCCCACTTTTGATAAACTGAATAAGAATTTGATTCATTGACTTGGCAAAGTACACTTTAGAAGTTGAAAAATAGTGCATTCAGAAAGTAGGAAAGTATTTCACTAAAAAATAAATACCCAATGCGACTATGACGATCAAAGTAAAAGCAATGATGATGATTGTTTGAATCCAATCTTTCGCCATTGCGATGACAAGAAGTTTGGTATCTTCAACACCTCTTTGAATTGTATTGAGGATGAGATACCAGGGAAAGAAAATGGTGACAAGAGACGTGATGAACGTGAATTGCCAAAATCCCATTTCACTGTATCGATTAATCTGAGGTGATGAATTTAATATACTTGGCGAAGAGTTTTCAGAATTACTCATTTGAATTCCGTTTGTTTACTTGATTAACAAAATAAATAGTGTTATCTCAATCAAAGCATATGCTGAAATTTTAGCAAATTTTCGTGATTTTTTACTCCATTGTAGATTCTTTTATTTTATAGTAAAAGCCTTGATTATCTGGTGCTGTCAATAGAGGTCTCGCTTGAGCATTTAGGTCCACTCAGATGTTGCAAACTTTGATGTCTAACAGCGTTGATTTCGAAACCAATAAAGGGTAACTATTGATGTTAATTTAGTTTTTCAGATGTAAGCTTGTTCCAGATCAAAATTGGTCTACCGAAAGGGCGGTCCTTGAATTATTTTCGACTTTATAAAACCTTGAAAAATCGATTTTCCAACTCGGTTTGTTTTCTATTGGCCGTCGTATTTTTATCGGTCAATGTATGTGCTCAAGTGGATTTTCCGCAGCAACCGATTAAATTGATCCTTCCATTTCCTACTGGCAGTGGAACAGATGGTTCTGCCCGTGTTTTGGCCAATTCCATCACATCTGCCACTGGCTACACCATCATCGTTGAGAATAAAGTAGGTGCTAATGGATTTATGGCCGCTGAGTTTGTTGCCAAATCAAAACCAGATGGATACAACTTGTTGTTGACCAGCAATACACATATTGCGAACAAGTTTTTGTTCAAAAAATTGCCTTATGAGCCCATTCAAGATTTTAAAAGTATCACTCTTTTGAAAGAGGCGCCATTGGTGTTGGTTGTGGGTCCAAATTCTCCATTTGTGAACTTTGCCGACTTGAACAAGAAAGTCAAACAGTCTCCTGGCGTCGTGTCCTTTGCCAGTGGCAATTCCTCATCTAGAGTTGCAGCTGAGTTGTACAGTTTGACCATGGGTTCGAAGATGCTTTATGTGCCTTACAAAGGAAACCCCAATGCCATTGCAGATTTAATTGCTGGAAGAGTTGATATCTTATTTGCAGATACAAGCTCAGTGATGTCTTTGGTCAAATCCGGGCAATTGAGAGCGCTTGCAACAACGGGCTTGACCAGACTTGGAAACCTTAAAGAGGTTCCAACCAGTGCTGAACTCGGGTTCCCTCAGGTGAATTTTGGGTCATGGTTGGCCTTGCTCGCTCCCAATAAAACGCCCAACTTCATCACAGATAAGTTGAATGCAATTTTCAACACGGCTCTACAGAGTGAGGCCGTTAAAAAGAATTTTGCTCTCAACGAAGCCGAGCCGAAAGGTTCAACTGCTTCGGAGTTAGATGCTTTTTTAAGTGCAGAATTGGTCAAATGGTCAGATATCATTACCAAGGCTGGAATTCAACCAGAATAACTTTCTTTCATTAATTATTATGTCAATAGATTTGGTCAAGAGAGCAGATGGTGTGGCCATCATCACCATCAACCGTCCCGAAAAACTCAATGCCTTTGATGCGGAACACTACAAGCAACTGTCCGATGCTTGGTCAGAGACCCGAGATGATGAACAGGTGCGATCCATTGTGATCGTAGGGGCCGGAGAGAAATCTTTTAGCACGGGTGCTGATTTAGGAACCTTTTTCGATAACCCTGCTACCTTATCTAACTTTTGGTTGACCCAAAAAGGCATGTTGTTGAATCGTGGGCTTGAGATGTGGAAGCCCGTCGTGGCGGCCATCAATGGTTATTGCCTTGGGGGCGGACTTACACTGATGCTAGCCACCGATTTACGTGTTGCTGTGCCCACGGCGACATTTGGACTCTCAGAAGTCAAAAGAGGTGTCGTTGCAGCCAATGGTGGAACGCAGCGCCTCATCGAGCAGTTGCCACGCGCCATAGCCATGGAAGTCTTGTTGACTGGCGAGCGTTTTTCGGCAGATATGGCCTTGCGTTGGGGTCTGATCAACAAAATAGTTCAACCCCAAGACCTTCTAGATACTGCTTGCGATTACGCTTTAAAAATAGCAAAAAATGCCCCCCTTGCTGTCCAAGCGACCAAGGAGTTGGCTCTGCGCGCAAGAGAAATGTCGTTGAGCGAGGGCCTACGAATGGAGCAATTCACGAATCGCATGCTTTCTCAGACTGAAGATGCAAAAGAAGGCCGCGCTGCATTCAAAGAAAAGCGCGATCCAGTTTTTAAATCAAAATAAAACTCAGTTTGTTTGTTGAGATGTTGAAATGAATGAATTAACTCAGATGCGTGGCAAATATGTGATTGCGGGCATAGGCCATACTGACTACGGTAAATTGCCAGGGCGTTCAACCATCAGCTTGAATACCCAGGCATGTAAGCATGCATTGATCGATGCCTGTATTGAAAAAAGTCTGGTCGATGCCTTGTTTGTCAAGGTCCCCACATCAGCTAAAGAATTCATGTATGGCCAAAAGTTAGCTGAGGCCATGGGAATGAAACCGAAACTAGGAGGCTCGTGGGACCAAGGTGGCGCTGCCAACATGGCGTTGATCTCCAACGCCATGGCGGCGATTGAAACCGGTCAATGCGAAGTGGCCTTGGTTTGTTATGCTGACAACCCCAGATCTGGTAGCCGACAAGTTTACGCAAGACCTCGTGGGGATGACGCAGTTTATGGTTGGTTCTCTACAGCGGCTGGCTATGGTTTGATCCACCGTCGTCACATGATTGAGTTTGGCACCCGGCCGGAGGACTTTGCGCAATTTGCCATGGCCTCCAGAAGACATGGAGCTCTCAACCCCAAGGCCCAATTAAAACTACCTTTATCGCTTGAGCAGTACATGAATGCACCTATGCAAATTGAACCATTGCGCCGCGATGATTGTTGCTTGGTCTCTGATGGAGGCGCCGCTTTGGTCGTGATGAGTGCGAAAAGAGCGGTTGAGTTGGGCGTACCCAACCCAGTACCTATTTTAGGTTTGGGTCAAGGCCAGACTTCTGCGGAATTGCCCGTTCGCGAGACGCTCACGAGCACTGAAGCGCTTGTGTCTGCAAGGACTGCCTTCAGCATGTCAGGTCTTCAAGCCAAAGACATTGATGTGATCCAAATTTACGATTGTTTTACTGTCGCTGGTGTCATGACCCTTGAGGATTATGGGTTTTGTCCCAAGGGTCAGTTCGGGCCTTGGTCAAAGGGGGGGTATTTAGAAATCGATGGCCCATTGCCCATGAATACCAGTGGTGGTTTGCTTTCTGAGACTGGAATGCCCGGTCTGCAACTGATCATTGAAGGCGTTCGGCAAATGCGAGGTGAAGCCAATCTTCAAGTTCAAAAGGCAAGGAATTGTCTGATCAGCAACCAAGGTGGCACGATGCATACCCATGCGACCATGATTTTAGGAAGATGCAATGACTGATTTTCCTAGCCCAGATGTAACAGAGACCTCGCGTCCTTTTTGGGATGCACTGAACGAAGATTTTTTGGTGTTTCAAGAATGTGAGCAGCAACACCGTTGGTTGCCAGCACGTGATTTTTGTCCAACATGTTTGTCAGATCAATTCAAATATGTGAAAGCTAGGGGGCGAGCCCAACTCCTGAGTTGGGTCGTTTACAACTCGGCGATGAACGATGCCTTCAAAGACCAGGTTCCTTACAACGTGGCTTTGGTTCAATTGGAGGAGGGGCCAAAGATGATGACCAATATTTTGGCGCCCAATGGTGAATTAAAGGCAGGTATGGACTTGCAATTGGAAATTGTCAAACAAGATCATTTTAAATTGGCAAAGTTCAAGCCGAGTTCAAAGTAAGGTGGATCTGTGAGCAATCAAAGTCATGAAGACCTGGGTGGTCAATTGAGAAATAAGCCGCCCTTTGGTGGATTATTGGTGCTAGATCTCACTCAGATCTACAACGGACCTTATGCGACTTTTCTATTGGCACAAGCTGGTGCAACGGTCATCAAAATTGAACCACCTGACGGTGAACATTTGCGTAAGCGAGCTGACAGCGGGGTGCAGGCAGTCACTGTTCCCTATGCCATGCTCAACGCCAATAAATTGTCCATGTCCTTGAACCTAAAAAAGGAAAAAGCTAGAGAAGTTTTTCTATCATTGGTAGAAAAGGCTGATATTTTGGTTGAGAACTTTACGCCAGATGCCATGCATAAATTGGGTTTAAGTGCGGAAAGGCTTTTGAGGCTCAATCCGCGCTTGATTTACGCATCAAGCTCGGGCTATGGAAAAACAGGTCCTTACCGGGAATACCCTGCGATGGACCTCGCAGTTCAAGCGATGTCTGGTGTGATTGGCGTGACCGGTTATCAACATAGTCCGCCAGTCAAAGCCGGAGTCGCCCTGTGTGACTTCAATGCTGGCATTCATCTTTATGGTGCAATATGTACGGCACTTTACCAAAGAGAAAAAACAGGTCTGGGTGATATTGTTGAAGTTTCCATGATGGAGGCGATTTATCCTTCCTTGGCGTCTAATCTAGGAGCGCATCATGCTGGGGACCATGGGATAAAGAGAACTGGCAATCGACACGGCGGAATGAGCTTGGCGCCCTACAACGTCTATGGTGTAGAAGACGGTCATGTTGCAATCATTACCAGCAATGAAAAGCACTGGTTGGCTCTTGTTAAAGCTTTGAACTTGCAAAATAAGTTTGACCTGACTTTGTTTGCAACGCAAAAACAACGTTCAAAAAACATGGAAGCTTTGGACGCCCTCATTGAAACCTTGACGCAAGAATTTACCAAAAAGCAATTGTTAGAGTTGCTTCGTGAGCATAGAGTGCCATGTGCACCAGTTCAAGAGCTCGACGATGTGGTCAATGACGAGCATTTATTGGCAAGGGGTACTTTGCAAAAAATCAAACATCCCATCTACGGAGATATATTGATCAACAAGTCACCCCTTAAATTTACGAATTCTGTTGCACCTGATTACATCCCCAGCGTTCCACTGGGAAATGACACCGACCATATTTTGGAAACTATTTTGGGATGGAAGAACTTTCCAATTGATCAGCTAAAAAATGAAATTTCAACTTAAAAAATCTATATTCGGGAGACTTTAATGGCGGAGCACAACGCAGGTTTGACGCAAGAGTTATTGGAAATAAGAGACCTCACCAGAAAATTCATGTCCAAGGAGATTTTACCTGCTGAGGAGAAATCTCCTTTTGACTCTTTTGAACTTCCTGACCACCTCTTGCTTCCTCTGCAAGACAAAGCAAAATCAATTGGACTTTGGTCTGTAAGAGCTCCTGAAGAATATGGAGGCGGGGGTTTGAGCCTTTTGGCAACAACGGTGATCGCCGAAGAAACGGCGAAATGCAAGATGGGGGCTTATGTTCCTGCGTGTGGTGCCACTGGGTCTAATCCACCCGCACCCATTTTATTGGGTACACAAGAACAAATTTCTAAATTTGCCATTCCTGCTATTCAAGATGGGAAAAAAGCATTTGTTGCGATCAGCGAGGCCTCCGGTGGTTCAGATCCTGCAAGATCAATTCGCACGCGAGCAGTTTTGAAGGGGGATCGTTATATTTTGAACGGCTCCAAAATGTGGATCACTGGGGTTGCTAAAGCCAATTGGGGTATTTTGTTTGCCAGAACGGGGGAACAGGGCCAAAGAGGTGGAATCACCTGCTTTATCATTGATGGAAAGCCCAAGGGCATGACCATCAAAGAAATGAATGTGATTCGTTCATATTCTCCTTATGAGATATTTTTAGAAAACGTGGAGGTGCCGGTCGAGCACCGTTTAGGAGAAGAGGGACAAGGTTTTGCGTTGTGTGAGAAATGGTTGGTTGAGGGAAGGGTGCCTTACGCTGCAGGCACCATTGGCATTGCCCAAGCTGCGCTAGATATAGCTGTCCAGTGGGCCAAGGAAAGAGAAGTGTTCAAGTCCAAATTGGCCGATAAGCAAGCCATTCAGTGGATGATTGCAGACAGTGATATGGAAATCAGGGCTGCAAGGCTTTTGATTTACGAAGCAGCAAAAAGATCTGATGAGGGATTGAACTTTAAAACAGAAGCTTCCATTGCAAAAGTCGTTTCTACCGAAACAGCGGGACGTGTGGTGGACAGATGCATTCAAATCATGGGTGGGATGGGCTTGTCCCAAGATTTGCCTTTAGAACGATGGTACCGTGAACTCAGAATCAAGCGAATTGGAGAGGGTCCCTCCGAGGTTCATCGCATGGTTTTGTCCCGCGAGTTATTGAATTGATCAGTAGGCATTTACTCAAATCATGACAAATTAGGGAGCGCATCCATGAATATAAAAAAAATTATATTTGTACAGTTTTTCGTTTTTGTTGGGTTGTGCACTGGTGCTTTAGCCCAAGATGTATTTCCTGGTAAAACTATCAGGGTGGTTGTGCCCTATCCGCCTGGCGCCTCCACAGACGGATTGGCCAGAGCTTTTGCGCAGGAGTTGGCAAAAGAAATCAAGGTGAATGTGATCGTAGAAAATAAACCGGGAGGTGGCACCACCATCGGTGCATTGGCTGTGAGAAACGCGCCTGCAGATGGTTATACCTTGCTTTTCCAAGTCGATGGTCTGTACAACGGAAAACTAGCCTCGCCAAGCGTCGGATATGAAATGAGTGACTTTGAAATTTTGTCACCCTTGGGTCAGACCCCTTATGCTTTGGTTGTGCCCTCCAAGATCAATGTAAACAATCTTGAAGAATACAAAGCTTATGCAGAGTCAAAGAAGGGCGAATTGACCTTTGGAGTATTGGGAAATGGGGTAACGTCTTATTCGATCTTGTCTAATAATCTGAGTAAAGCGCTGAATGTCACTCCCAGATTGATCCCTTACAAGGGTGGTGTCGAGGGCGTCGTCGCGGCAATGTCTGGAGAAATTGATGGCTATTTTGCTACGGTGAGTTTGTCTTATGCTCAAAAAGACAATCCCAAAATCAAATTGCTTGGAATAAGTTCTGATAGTGGCAAAAACCGATTTCTGCCAAATGTCAAATCGTTTGAAGATTTAGGGATCAAGAACATGAATTTAAAAAGTTTGTACGGTGTTGCTGTGAGGAGCAGCACGCCTACGAACATCAAAGTCAAGTTAAGCAAGTCAATCGCTAATGTCATAGAGACTGATGATATGAAGAAAGCGCGTAACACGATCTCTTTGGAAGAATACCCCGGCTCCTTAACTGCTTACAAAGCAGAAGTAGCTAGAAATTTACAAATGTACGAATCTGCAAGCATGGCTGATTCTAAATAGAGACATTCATATGCCTACCTTTAAGTCAAGTCTAGACGCCGAAATTTTTTATAAAATTGATGATCATACCGATCCTGATCGAGAGCCACAAACCATTGTTTTTATCCATGGATTTTGTGAATCTACAGAGGCTTGGCGCACCTGGGTACCTGGTTTTTCCAGAGAGTATCGGGTTGTGAGGTTTGATCAACGTGGGTTTGGGCAAACTGGAGCGGTGAGTAAAAATTACGTCTTCACGCCACAATTAATCATTGATGATTTGACCCATTTGATTGAGAACGTTGCAGCTGGTCAAAATGTCCACATCGTTTCTGGCAAGAGTGGCGCCATGTCTGCCATTTACTTCGCCACAGCCCGGCCCGATTTGGTGCGGTCCTTGACCATGGTAAGTCCTGCTATCAAAGGGCCAGATACTACGGGTTGGCTCGAGCACATGACTGAAAAAGGAATGCTTAGTTGGTCGCGTTGGACTATGCGCGAGCGCTTGGGGCAAAAGATGTCAGAAAAAGGTCTGGAGTGGTGGATTCAATTGATGGGGCAAACGGCAACGAGCACTGCGCTTGCCTATTTGAAGTGGGTCTCTCAAGTCGACTGCACCCCGCTCTTTAAAGACATTCATGCTCCGGCCTTAATTTTGGGAAGTGAGACCAAACGCCGCGGGGCTCTTCAATTTCAGTCATATGTTGACCAAATTCATAACGCCAAGCTGGAGATGATCGAAGTCGATGGCTACCATGTCGGTGCTGTGGTGCCTGATTTGTGTGTACAAAAAGTCAAACATTTCATCGCTGAGCACTAAAATGAGACCGCATACATTGTTCATTAACTCAAAAGTCTTGCACTTTTTGTTGTTGCTGGTCTTGCTTTTTGCGCACCTTACGCTTCGAGCTGCTTACCCAGATAAACCCATCCGTCTGGTCGTTCCTACTGGCTCGGGTGGGGTGACGGATTTATTGGCTCGAAGTTTGGTTTTACAACTTTCTAAAGAGTTGGGTCAACAGGTCTTTGTAGATAATAGGCCAGGTGCCAGTGGAATCACTGGTTCTCTTTTTGTGGCCAACTCTGCTCCAGATGGTTACAACTTGGTGATGGTGTTTCCAACCCATGTCACCAATCCGAGTTTGTTTAAGAGGTTGCCCTACGACACTTTGAAATCTTTTCATCCCGTCTCGCTGGTGAGTAACGTCTCAAATTTATTGATTGTTCCCAAGAATTCGCCTGCCAGCTCGATCGAGCAATTTATTGTGTATGCCAAATCCAATCCGACGCAACTTAATTTTGCAAGCGTGGGCAGCGGCAGTTTAGGGCATTTAGCAGCTGAGCTCTTTCAAATGTCGACGGGCACAACAATCACGCATATTCCCTATAAGGGAACGCCCCAAGCCATGACCGCGATTCTTGCGGGAGAGGTGCAAATGTATTTTGTGGCGTCAGCCAGCAGTGCTCTGCCTTTGCTTCAGTCCGGCCAAGTCAAGGTGCTCGGTGTGAGCGGCAAGGAGAGGATCAGCTTGTTGCCCGATGTGCCGGCCATTGCCGAGCACGTCAAGGGCTATGAGGTTACCGGTTGGAATGGAATTTTAGCGCCTGCCGGCACACCATCTCCCGTTGTCGAACTTCTTTATCAAGCCATTAAAAAATCTGTCAAATCAGCTGACTTCTCTGAGAAACTGCGCCAAGAAGGATCCATAGGAGTCGCAAGTTCCCCGCTTGAATTTCAAGAGATGATCAAAAAAGATATCGACAAATGGAGAGAAGTGATTCAAAAGTCAGGCATGAGTGCTGAATAGAGAGCATACGTTGCAAACTTGCTAGCGCGTCGTCTTATTTTTTTTCTGACAATTGGTGCATGAGGTATTTTTTTGCGTTTTCAACGTCAATTAGCGCATGTATCTCCATTTGTGCTGGAACAATTTCAAGCCATTCATTGATGTAACGGTGTAGCGTCTCGTTGGAGTCCACATCGAACAAGGCCACAGCGCCACGGCCGACCTTGGCATAAACTGACCTGACCTCGCCCTTTTCAATCAAGGGGTTGATCCAATCCCAATAGAGCTGCCTAGAACCGATCATGGAGGTGGGTTTATCGGGTCTGGGGGTACTGATGACCAAAAATAGCATTTTTATTCCAATGTGTGTATGAAGATTGCATAGTTTATTTGAATTTCATTTAGGGTTTGTACCGATTAGCTTAAATGGGCCACAGTTCTTTGACCTTTATTTCAAAAGATAAAAGTCTTCATTCCGAGGGGATTAGATTTGTTTTTATTGAGATGATTTACCTGAATGTTTTTATAAATAGTTTTTAACGCATCATTGATAGCAACGATTCAGGCAAATAAGCATTTAAAAGCAGTTTAAATTTGATTACACTCAAACTTTATTCTTTCAACTTAAGTAGCCCATGACCAAACTTTTTGCCAAAGTCGGAGATCTCGACATTCACTATGAGCTTTCTGACTTTACAGATCCATGGAGCGATCAAGAGCCGGAAACTATTTTGCTTTACCCTGGTTATTGCAGAAACACTAACTTTTGGAAATCATGGCATGCATTATTAGGTCGTCATTACAGAGTGATCAGTATGGATGCTAGGGGTTATGGGGAAACAACTAAACCTTCCCCCGATGCTTTTATTACCAAGGAGATGCTTGCTGGTGATGCTATTGGCCTTTTAGATGCCTTGGACATCCAAAAGGCACACTGGGTAGGAGAATCTACTGGTGGTGCACTGGGCCTCGTTGCTGCAATCGAACATCCAAACCGTATTGCTTCGATTACCTTGCTCAATACTGCAGCCAAAATGGGGGACGAGACCATTTCTACATATGCCCTGGGAGAGGCAGACCAGGCTACGGCCATCAACAAGTATGGTGTTGCGGAATGGTGCCGTCAAACCCTTCAATACAGAATGGACCTGAGCAAGGCGCCAAAAGGAATGTCTGAGTGGGTCCCCAGAGAAATGGCTAAAACTCCAACCTACATGGCTGTTGCTGCTTTTAAATTGTTCTCAAATGTAGATCTCACGCCAACCTTAAGCCAAATCAAGGCGCCCACTTTGCTGATTGTGGGATCTAAATGCACAACAAGAAGAAAAACACATATGAAGGAAATGTGCGACTTGCTACCAACCTCAAAACTGGTTGAGCTACAAGGCTATGACTACGGCATTCACTTCTTAGCACCTGACACTGTGGTCGCTGAGGTCTTGAATTTTCTGCATGAATTCACCTAGCATGCTACACGTCTAATCATTTCTGAAGAAGCCACCCATGTTATTTCTAGTTCGATCCGTCCAACTGTCGCTGAGCATTGGTTTATTTCTGACCGTCTTGTTATTTCTAGGTCTTGAAATCAAAAGCGCAAATGCCACAGCAACTTACCCAGACAAGCACATTACTTTGATCATTCCTTATCCGGCTGGATCTAGTACCAACGACATTTTAGGGCGTCTTATGGCTCGTCGCCTGTCTGAACAACTAGGCCAACAAGTTGTTCCTGAAAACCGACCAGGTGCGAGTGGAAACTTGGGATCCATTCTGGTCTCCAAAGCTCAACCTGATGGATACACTTTGCTTGTAGGTGTTGCTGCGCCCCTGTCAGTAGGTCCCAATATCAATAAAAACCTGGGTTACGACCCCATCAAAGACTTGGCTCCTATTGGTATGTTTGCAAATACACCTTATGTGATGGTGGTAAACGCGAAAGTAGGCATTAGTAGCATCAAAGAACTCATTAATTTGGCTCAAAAAACTCCCAATGCATTGAACTTTGCATCGTCTGGTACAGGGGGGTCGCCTCACCTATGCGGCGAGCTTTTTAAATTTATGGCCAATGTTCAAATGACCCACATACCCTACAAAGGTTCAGCGGAAGCGATGACAGATTTACTTACTGGACGGGTTGAAATGATGTGCACGGGTCTGACTGCGCTTGAAGAGCACATTCGTAGCGGTCGGCTAACTGCCATCGGCATTGCCACATCTAAGCGCTCGGACGTTTTGCCAAACGTAGCTACCATAGCTGATCAAGGCCTAGACGGATTTCAAGTCAATTCTTGGACCGGTCTTTTTGCACCAAGTAAAACACCACAATCTATCATTCAAAGGTTATCTAAAGAGCTTGAAAAAATCAGTATCGATCCCCAAGTACGTGCCTTGCTGTTAAAACAAGGCTCTGAGTCAATGTATATGGATTCTGTTCAACTTGCTGCTTATCTCAAAACAGATACCGCCAAGTGGGGTGCCTTGATAAAAAGCGTGAACATGAAAATGGACTAATTCACTTTTATGCAACTTATTCCTTGTAAAAAATTGCTATCAAATCGATTGCTTTAAAATCTTTTACATCATCTCTTAATGATCCCACAAGTCAAATAGATCCAATGCCTTATGCACCCATCAATTCGAAGTTGTCTATGCACTTCCAAGTCGATGACTTTACGGATCCGTGGAAACAAAGTGAAGTAATTTTGTTACTCCATGGAAACGCTGAGAGTGGAAGTGCTTGGTTTGCTTGGGTACCAACATTATCCAGAAAATTAAGAGTTGTTAGGCCAGACATGCGTGGCTTTGGTTCTTCTACCCCAATGCCAAAGGATCATAATTGGTCGTTGGACGAGTTGGTTCATGACTTCTTGACCTTAATGGATCACTTAGAGACAAAACGATTTCATCTTGTTGGTGCCAAGCTAGGTGGAACGATTGCCAGGCGACTGGCAGGTAAATTTCCTGAAAGAGTTTTATCTCTTACTTTAGTGGGAACACCAGCTGCTAACCGAGGTGATTTATCGGCTCGAACGATTTCTTGGAATAAAGAATTTGAAGAAAACGGCATACGCAGGTGGGCCACCGACTCTATGGACAAAAGGCTTGGTAGTGACTTTCCAAAGAATGGAGTTCGCTGGTGGATTGATCTTATGTGTAAGACACCCATTGAATCACAAATTGGGTTCATGAAAACAATCCCATCCTCCAATGTTGAAGCAGATTTGCCAAATATCAAGTGTCCCACCCTAGTGATCAGCACAGAGCTGAGTGCATTGGGCCAAGAAGAAGATATTTCGCAATGGCAGTCACAAATTATCAACTCTGAGTTACAAATTTTAAAGGGCGACTCTTATCACGCTGCTGCCAGTCATGCTGATGAATGTGCTTCACGTACGCTTGAGTTCATTCAACGACATCCCACATTTTTGAAATCTTAGAGATGAAATTGAGTGCTGATCAGTCATGTATTTTTGTAACATCACTTTCAAAAATGTAAAGTTAAGGAATTGTTAAAAATTATCAATTTATTGAAAATGCCGTGTGTACTTGGCTAACTTTAAATAACCCAAAGGAGTATCTGTTTGAAATCTAAGCTTGGAGTATTCCTTAATGGTACGCCGCTTCCGACTGCTGAAGAGGTGGTGGCCCGTTTAGATGCGTTTCGAACCTTGCGTGGCTATGTCAATCCACAGCAAGGCCCAATGGCTGCTGCACTTCCTGATGTGTCTGATGGTTACCGTGTTTTTTATAAAACTCTGGTTCTAGATGAAAAGCATTTAGCGCCCCTTGAGAAGGAGTTTGTATGGTTGGCTTTGTTATGTCTTGCTGGTGAGATGGGCGCGCATCACTTGAAGTTATTTTTAGACCATGGCGGTACGGATATACAAACCGAGGCGGCATTTCGTATCGCAGGCTGGGTGGCAGGCGTTCGTACCTATGAGTTTGCAAGTGCAAACTGGCAAAAGTTTTTTCCTCGTGTGAACCCTCGGCAAGCCTATAACAAAGCAGGCTTGACATTGATGGCTGGACTAGAAGGTGTGCCACTGGAATGGGCTCTCCTCGCCATGTTATCTGCCCATACCGGGGGAAAGTCAAAGTGGGGTGTTCAAGCAGCACTAGAGCTTTGTTATGCCCATGAGGTGCCTGAGGTCAAGATGGCTGAGGCTATGAGCGTTGCACTTTGGCCTTGCGGTGCAAATTGTTTCCATGATGCTGCTGGCGTTTGGTTGGACCTCATTCGTTCGGGTCGTGTCCAAGCTTCCTCGCCTTTTAGAGCCTGGGCCGAGCTTCCTGATCAAGACGGATCGGTCTCTGGCTTGCAACAAAAGGCTTAGGCCCTTAAAAATGAAGTTTTCTTATCATCACTTTAAAATTCGTGCAAATCACAGAACCGAACAAGTTGTCCTGTTAGAAAGATATGAGGCGCTAGGATCGGTTTTGAAATATTAGATCAAGCAAAAACAGAACCTTTAAAAATCACATGTTAAAAGCGACTGGTCTCAAATTGATTTAACGCGTTGAACACTTAACCCACTTTGACAACTTAAGTCAGGCTAATGGCTTTCGAAGACTCAATTTTCTTGGAGACAGACAAATGACAGATTTAGAACGACCGATTCTACTTTTTTGCAGCAAAGTAGCTTTTTTCGCGGTGTCAACTTCACTTTGTTTCTTAGGGTTGACTTCTTTGGCCTTAGCGCAAGCAGTGCTATATCCTTCAAAACCCATCAGACTTGTTGTTGGTTATCCCGCTGGAGGAGCCTCGGATGTAGCTGCACGAATCGTCGGGCAGAAACTTTCTGAGCGCATGGGCCAGTCCTTGGTGGTGGAAAATCGTTCCGGTAGCGCTGGCAACATAGGCGCAGAAGCTGTTGCAAAGGCTGCTCCTGATGGTTATACACTGCTGCTTGGGACCATTTCGCTTTCGGTGAATCCTAGTCTTTATCCAAAGATGACTTATGATCCGATCAAGGACTTGAGTGCTATTTCAATGATCTCATCAACGCCATTTCTTTTGGTGGTCAACTTAAAGTCTCCCTACAAGACTGCTCGCGATTTTCTAGAGGCTGCGCGAGGCAAGGCAGGACTAAAGCCAGGCGATATCAACTACGGCTCAGCTGGCAATGGATCGGGATCACACCTTTTTACAGAACTGCTGTCCACTACAGCAGGTATCAAACTCACACACGTCCCCTACAAAGGTGCCGCACCTGTCATGAACGACTTATTGGCCAATCAAATTAATGTCGCTTTTGATAACATCATGACCAGTTTGCCCTTGGTCAAGACTGGAAAATTACGAGCTCTCGCAGTCAGTACAAAGCAGCGTTCCCGAGTGGCTCCAGATATACCAACTCTTGATGAGGTCGGTGTGGCTGGTTTTGACGCCAACGCTTGGTTTGGCTTATTTGCTCCAAGCGGGACTTCACGCGAAATCGTTAATCAGCTAAGCCTAGAAGTCAACGAAGTGCTAAAAGATCCAGGTGTGAACGAGAAGCTTTTACAGCTGGGTGCTGAGCCATTGAGCAGCAGTCCTGAAGTTTTTTCTAATTTCTTCAAAGCAGAGGTGATCAAATGGGCCAGAGTAGTTCAAATGGCCAAGGTTCAAATCGACTGATGGGCAAAATAAGCAATTGAATAGAAAAAATTGCCCCAAAAACCAAAGAAAGTTGAATAAATGATGAATCAGAACTTTCCTCCAGAGTTAACGTTCAATGAACGCGATAGGCGATGGGCTAACGCCAAGCAATTTATGAAAACGCATCAATTGGAAGCGCTTTTGGTCGCTGGGTTTAGAGCCAGAGAAATGTATGAGAGCTATTTAAGCGATGACTACAATGAAGGTTGTGTTTTTTTCCCGAGCGAGGGTGAGCCGGTTGTAATTACATGGGCGCATTTGCGAGTCATGCGCGCCAGGTGGTCTGAGGAGCAAGGCCATCCTTTATGGATCAATGACTATCGAGTCGCGACCAATGGAAAAGCCGTGGCGGACTTGTTCAAAGAACGTCGACTCACACATTCTCAAGTGGGAGTCATAGGATTAACCTCTCAAGCTCCCACAGAACCTTATGGTTGTATACCTGCCAATTTTTGGTTACAACTTATTGGGGAACTACCTCATTTAAGATTTAAAGATTACTCTGAAGAGTTTAGTCATTTAATGTTGGTTAAAAGCGAAGAGGAATTGAAGCAAATTCGCTATGCTGCAAAAGCTGCTGAATACGCATGCAAAGTCATCACTGAAATTGCAAGGCCTGGAGTTGGAGAAGAAGTTATTTTTGCAGAAGCAACCAAAGCAATGATCAGTTTTGGTATTGGAGTTCGATATCCTGCGATCGTCATGAACTCTGGTCCTGCAACCTTGTCATGGGGGCCGCCTAGGTGGAGTACTCGAGCTGAAAAACCAAGAGTACTTGCAAGAGGGGATTTACTGCAAACGGAGTTAATGCCCATGTGTGGCAACCAAGAAGTACAAGTGCAGATGACTGTTGCCTTTGATCCAATCGGTAAGACCAATGAAAAATGTGAACTCATTGCAATGCGTGCCTATGAAGAAGGCCTAAAGATATTAAAGCCTGGCATTACTTTTGAAGATTTAGTCCTGGCAATGGAGGAACCGTTAAAAAGTTCTGGATGTTGGGCTTATACGCCCTTGGTTCATTCAATTTCTCCGCATTTTTTAGCGGGAAGATCTAAAGTCAATACCGGAAATTTAAATTTAGGCATTCAATATTTGGGCGAACTTTCACCTCCAATCAGAAAAGCCACAATCCAAGAGGGAATGGTTTTTGCGTTTGAACCTAACGCTTGCTTGAATCATCACCGTGTCAACATTGGCGGGACCGTAGTGGTCACCAAAGAAGGTTGTATCGAATTAAATCAAATTCCTTGTAAAGTCACTCATCTTTAAAACAGTTAGGGGTATCGAAATGAAAATTACCTATAAATGTATTTTATGTAGAGCATTGTTTTTCGTTTTTATTTTGTTGACTTCTTTTCACTTGAAGTCTCAAACCTACCCTCGAAAGCCAATCGTGATCATTGTCCCTGCAGTGGCGGGATCTGCACCTGATGTTCGAATGCGACAGGTAGCACCCAAAATGTCAGAGTTTTTAAATCAAAACCTTGTCATTGACAACAGGCCTGGAGCAAATGGTGCAATAGGTGCTCGAGAGGCCTCTAAAACCATTGCTGATGGATATACACTTTTCCATGCAAACATAAGTAATTTACTGAACGATGTTTTTTTTAATGAAAAAGGCACACGACTGGTCGACGACTTTATTGCCATTGGTGACATTGAATCTGGGCCCCTGATAATGGTTGTAAATCCTAATGTTCCAATTAAAACTGTAAAGGAATTTATCGAATTGGCCAGGCTAAAGCCGAACGGTTTAACCTTCGGTTCTGGTGGAGCGGGGGGGTTAATTCAACTGATGGGTGAAAGAGTTAAATTGGCAACTGATACTAAAATTTTAGAGGTGCCTTATAAGTCTCCGGGAGCAGAGTTACCAGATTTATTGGCTGGTCATTTAGACATTGGATTTGGAGTTTGGTCTACGATGGGGCCATTGATTAAAAATGGAAAGCTTCGTGCTATAGCTGTTGCTAGTCAGACTAGACTTCCCATGGCGCAAGATATTCCAACAACAAGTGAGTCTGGAATTCAAGGTATTGAAACAACGGCTTGGAATGGCTTATTTGCGCCAGCAGGCACTCCACAAAATATCATTCAAACACTTCAAAAGGCGCTTAATTTTGCGCTAAGTAGCAATGAAGTACGTGAACTTTTTTCAGCAACAGGTTCATTGACAGGCGGTAAGACGCCAGAGCAATTCACCGATTTCGTCAAAGCTGAAAAAGCTAAATGGTTAAGTGTTGTTAAATCATCCAACATCAAATTACAGCCCTAGTTATTTTAGAGGGCTTTGAACCATTTGATCTCTAAAGAACTTTGGTAAATATGCAATATCCTCATGGCCTTTTCCACTCGCTATTGCGCTTGATAAGTTCAAAGCCAAGGAAGAGGTCAAATCCATAGGAATGCCATTTGACGCACCAGCATTCAATGCATTAAGGACATCTTTTCGCATATTCCTAATGTCTAATGTCATATCACTTGCTAGGCCTCTTAAGTATTGTGATCGGTTCTTTAGCCAAGGATTTGATGTTGGCGACAGACTCAGGACTTCTAGCATGTCTTCAAAATCAATGCCTTCTGAATCACTCAAAGCAAGGCCCTCTGCGATAGATTGGATGTAAGCGGCCATTGTTAGATTTGAGACAAGTTTTGCTGCATGACCTGTTCCAATGGGCCCCATCAGTTTGATGTGATTGGACAATAAACTGAGTATTGGACGTCCTTTTTCTAGGTCAACTTCTCTTGCACCTACTGGTATAAAAACAGTCCCGTTGCTCACCGAAACGATGGTGCCCATGAGGGGGGCACCAACCAGGTGTGCGCCCTTTGATTGAATAGTTAGGCTCAAATCCCTAGCTGTTTGGGGCTGAATGGTGCTCATTTCAATGAAGAGCTTGCCCTCAACATGGTTGGCCAGTAGCCCCTCTTTTGAGCTGTAGAGCTCTTTAACTCCTGCGTCGTCATTGATGATACTCAAAACAATATCGCAAGTCTGTGAAACTTCGCTGGCATTTTTTGCTGATTTGAAATTCATTGCCTCACATTGTTTT
>CAIMNS010000244.1 GCA_903842945.1 uncultured Burkholderiales bacterium | reverse complement strand
TACCCTGCCCATCGATCAAGGGATAACGCTGTGAAAAATCTTGTGCCATGCGAACCAAGGCATCGTAGGCCGCTTGGTCTCCATGGGGATGAAATCGGCCCAAAACATCTCCCACCACACGTGCACTTTTGACCGGTCTGGCACCCACAGCACCATTGGCGCCTCCAAATCCAAGACCCATTCGAGACATGGAGTAGAGGATTCGACGTTGAACAGGTTTTTGACCATCACAAATATCGGGAAGAGCCCGTCCCTTGACCACCGACAATGCGTATTCAAGGTAGGCCTGTCTTGCATAGGCCCCAAGCCCAAGGTCCTCGTCTTTGGAGGGCAACAAATTGGTATCCACGTTGTGTTCACTCATGTTAAATATCTACCTCAATGGCGTCGCCATGCAACTCCATCAAATCTCGTCTCGCCTGAGCCTCGCCTTTGCCCATCAATTGCGTCATCAAGGACTGGGTTTGGAGAAAATCCAAGTCCCCCAATTGAACGGGCAGCAAGCGCCTCGTGTCGGGATTCAAGGTGGTCTCCCACAATTGCTCCGCATTCATCTCCCCCAAACCTTTGAATCGACTGATGGACCATGCGCCTTCGCGCACACCGTCTTTTCTAAGTTTGTCTAAAACAGCGGTCAGCTCGCCTTCATCAAGCGTGTAAATTTTGGTGGCGGGTTTCTTGCCCCTGGCGGGCGCATCCACTCTGAACAGAGGTGGACGAGCAATGTACACATTGCCGCTTTCGATGAGCTTGGGAAAGTGTCTAAAGAACAAGGTCAACAACAGCACTTGAATATGTGAGCCGTCCACGTCCGCGTCGCTCAAGATGCAAATCTTGCCATACCTCAGACCACTTAAATCAACCTGATCTTGCGGGCCATGGGGATCCACACCAATGGCCACTGCAATGTCATGGATCTCGTTGTTGGCAAAAAGCCGGTCTCGCTCGACCTCCCATGTGTTGAGCACCTTGCCTCTCAGGGGCAAAATGGCTTGAGACTCTTTGTCACGACCCATCTTTGCACTCCCACCCGCACTGTCGCCCTCGACCAAAAACACCTCGTTGTGTGCCAGGTCCTTGCTCTCACAGTCGGTCAACTTGCCGGGCAGCACAGCAACACCGGAGCCTTTTCTTTTCTCAATCTTTTGACCCGCTCGCTGGCGAAACTGAGCCGCCTTGATGGCCAAATCAGCCAATTTCTTGCCATACTCCACGTGCTCATTGAGCCACAACTCCAAGGCCGGTTTTACAAAAGAAGACACCAAACGCACCGCATCTCTGGAGTTCAATCGCTCCTTGATTTGTCCTTGAAACTGTGGGTCCAGGACCTTTGCACTCAGCACGTAGTTGGCCCGAGCAAAAACATCTTCAGGCAACAATTTCACACCCTTGGGCAGCAACGCATGCAGGTCAATGAAACTTTTGACGGCTTGAAACAGCCCCTCTCGCAGACCACTTTCATGCGTTCCACCAGCACTGGTGGGAATCAAGTTCACATAGCTTTCCCGCAAGGCTTGACCGTCTTCAGTGAACGCCACGCACCAAGCGGCACCCTCACCCTCAGCAAAACTCTCATGTGAACTGTCCGCAAACCCTTCACCCTCAAACATCGGAATGACGGGGTCGGCATGCAGCGATTGAGCCAGATAATCTTTCAAGCCACCCTTGTAGACCCAAGTTTGCTCTTCTTTGGTCTTTTCGTTCAAAAGTGTGACCGTGACACCAGGCATCAAAACCGCTTTGCTCCTGAGCAAATGGCTCAGTTCACTCAAGGGCAAGGTCGCACTTTCAAAATACTTTTGATCGGGCCAAACCCTGACCAAGGTCCCCGACTTGCGATCCTCCTTGGTCGCCGCCTTGACCTTCAAGGCCTCGATGACATCTCCACCTTGGAACACCAAATTGGCGACCTTACCATCCCTAAAAGACGTGACCTCCATTCTCTTGGACAAGGCATTGGTCACGCTCACGCCAACCCCGTGCAACCCGCCAGAAAAGCTATAAGCTCCGCCTGAGCCCTTGTCAAACTTACCCCCCGCATGAAGTCTGGTGAACACCAACTCAATCACAGGGGCGCGCTCCTCGGGGTGCATTCCAAATGGAATACCTCGCCCGTCGTCTTCTATGCTGACACTTGCATCAGCATGCAGGGTCACCTTGATTTTTTTCCCGTGACCCGCCAAGGCCTCATCGGCAGAGTTATCCAACACCTCTTGCACAATGTGCAAAGGGTTATCGGTTCGGGTGTACATGCCAGGACGCTGTTTGACGGGTTCAAGACCCTTCAAAACGCGAATGGAACTTTCAGAATATTCGGGGATTTGCTTTGTTGCCATGGATAGATTGTAGACAGGTTCTCAAGTCATCTGTATGAAAAAACAGTATTTTAACAAGGATGGGCCTTCAGCGCCCCCTCTTGGAACTTTTCCTTCAAACCGTATTGTCCATGAGGACCCCTGGGCGATAATGTGATTTTAAACAATCCAATTTCCCTTGTTTTCCAAAAAGGTCTGCTTTTGATCGACAACTTTTCAGTGCACACAAAGCTCCCTGTCTCAGATTGGGTGAAAAAATGGTCGCATGTTTTTGCTCCAAACAGCCGTGTATTGGACTTGGCCTGTGGATATGGTCGGCATGCCAAGTGGCTTTGGAGTTTAAAAATGGATGTTTTGGCGCTGGACAAAGACCAAGAAGCCCTCTCACAGATCCAATCGATGGGCATCTCAACGCTTTGTGCAGATTTGGAGAACTCGCCATGGCCTTTGACTGGGCAGAAGTTTGATGGACTGGTCGTCACCAATTACCTTTGGAGAGCGCTATGGCCAGATCTATTGGACTGCGTGAAAGAAGGTGGTTTTGTGATTTATGAAACCTTTTGCGAAGGGCATCAAGCCTATGGCAAGCCCACAAGGGCCGATTTTTTACTTAAAAGCGCAGAGCTCTTGGATGTTTTTCAGTCCTTCAAGGTCTTGGGCTTTGAAGAAGGCTTGTTGTCGCAACCGAGCAGGTATGTTCAAAGAATCATTGCTCAAAAGCCCGCTCTTTCTGGCACACTTACACATCTAGCGATTGGCTCGTTAGAATGCACTTATTAACAGTTGAACATTTGAAAACATCTATGGCATCCATTTCAGGCAGCATTGTGGCTTTGGTCACCCCTTTGAAACCCGACATGAGCGTAGATTATGCAACGCTTAGAAAACTCATCGACTGGCACATCCAAGAAGGAACCGACTGCATTGGGGTTGTGGGCACCACGGGTGAATCACCCACCGTCAACGTCGAAGAGCACCGAGAGATCATTCGTGTGAGCGTTGAGCAGGCCAACAAACGGGTCCCGATCATGGCAGGGTGTGGGGCCAACTCCACCCAAGAAGCGATCGCCCTGGCTAAATTTGCTAAACAAGTGGGTGCAGACTGTCAACTTCAAGTCGTTCCCTACTACAACAAACCCACACAAGAGGGCCAATTTCAGCATTTCAAAGCCATTGCTGAGGCCGAGGACTTGCCCATGGTGCTCTACAACGTGCCGGGCAGAACGGTCGCTGATATGCAGCACGATACGGTTTTGCGACTCACACAAGTCCCAGGCATTGTGGGCATCAAAGAGGCCACGGGCAACATCGAGCGCGCTCAGTGGCTGATTCGAGAAACGCCTGAGTCCTTTGCCGTTTATTCGGGCGATGACCCGACAGCGGTGGCCTTGATGTTGTGTGGGGGCCAAGGCAATGTGAGCGTCACCGCGAACGTCGCGCCCAGGCTGATGCACGAGTTGTGCATGGCGGCTATCCAGGGAGACGTCCACAAGGCCATGCAGATTCAATTCAAATTGATGCCCGTTCATAAGCATCTTTTTGTTGAAGCCAATCCCATTCCCGTGAAATGGGCCATGGCCAAAATGGGTTTGTGTGGCCCCACACTCAGACTG
>CAIMNS010000243.1 GCA_903842945.1 uncultured Burkholderiales bacterium | reverse complement strand
TTTGACCAAGTCGGGGTGCTGAGACGCCAAAAATCCTGCCGTCAAACCGCCAAACGAGAAGCCCATCACGTCCACAGGCTCATGGCCAAACAATTGCTGCAAGCCCATTGAAACCGGCGAAGAAATATCATCCGCGTCCGAAGCTCCCTTGGGCAAGTCTGAGTCACCCATGCCCGGCATGTCCAAGGCATATACACACCGCTCTTTGGACAGGGAAAGCACATTTCTGATCCAATGCGTCCAACTGCCTGAACCCCCATGAATCAAGACCAAGGGTTTTTGATCAATGCGCCCAAAACGATGCCAAATCTGTTGAGCGCCATCGATCTCTAGCGCTACAGGTTGCGCCTCTTGAAGAGCCATGCGCCTCTCATCATGGTCATCAAGGGACCACGCTGTCACATCGGCAAAATCCTGGGCCTTGGCAAAGCGCTGAATCTCCATGTTCTCTCTCCTTGAACTCACTGAAGCTTGAGATGCGTCTGACGAAAAAAAACCCACCTTAAGGACCGAATCTCTTCAGTCAAAGGGTGGGTTGTCTTTCAAACAAGTGCGTGATGCTTCATCACGTTTCACTTTGCTGTTGGTTGCGCGAGCAAGATTTGAACTTGCGACCTTTGGGTTATGAGCCCAACGAGCTACCAGGCTGCTCCCTCGCGCGGTAAGAGAGTGATTGTAACTTATTCTGCTGGTGTTGGGGAAGTTTCTTCTACATCCGGGCGATCCACCAACTCAACGAGTGCCATCGGTGCATTGTCGCCTACACGGTATCCCATTTTCAAGATGCGTGTGTATCCACCGGGTCTGGTTTGATAACGTGGGCCCAACTCGGCAAAGAGTTTGACCACATTGTCTCTGTTGCGCAAACGATTGAACGCCAAACGACGGTTGGCCAATGTGGGCGTTTTCGCCAGGGTGATCATGGGCTCCACCACACGACGCAATTCTTTGGCCTTGGGTAGCGTGGTCTTGATGACCTCGTGCTCTAGCAAAGAGTTCATCATGTTGCGAAGCATGGCCAAGCGATGTTCGCTGGTCCTGTTGAGTTTTCTAAGTCCGTGTCCGTGACGCATGTGTCAGCTCCTTTTAAAGGTTTTATGTTTGACCCCTTGCCGTATCAGGTACAAGAGGCTGGTGAAATGTCCACTCACCTGTTTGCAGTTTTCACCGCTTTACTCACTCACATCAAGCAAAGGTTTGCTCAACGCTTGCCGTCAAGTCCCGCAGGTGGCCAGCTCTCAAGCTTCATGCCCAAGGTCAAACCACGCGAGGCCAATACTTCCTTGATCTCGTTCAATGACTTGCGACCCAAATTAGGCGTCTTCAAGAGTTCATTTTCGGTTCTTTGGATCAAGTCACCAATGTAGTAAATGTTTTCCGCTTTCAAGCAATTGGCCGAGCGAACGGTCAATTCCAACTCATCAACAGGGCGCAACAAGATGGGATCAAATTGTTGTGCGTTGCGTGGAGAAGGTGAATCAAAGGCGGCGAGCTCACTGCCCTCCAATTGGGCAAAGACCGCCAACTGCTCAACCAAAATTTTGGCTGAAGCACGAACCGCATCTTCTGCGGTGATCGCGCCATTGGTTTCAATTTCAACCACCAAACGGTCCAAGTCCGTGCGTTGCTCAACGCGAGCATTCTCAACGCTGTAGCTCACCCGGCTGACCGGAGAAAAAGATGCATCAAGCACGATGCGTCCAATGGATTTAGAGGGCTCTTCGCCGTAGCGACGAACGGTGCCGGGCACGTAGCCGCGACCTTTTTCAACTTTGAGTTGGATGTCAATTTTGCCACCTTGTGACAAATTGGCAATCACGTGCTCAGGATTGATGATCTCCACATCATGGGGCGTTTGAATATCAGCGGCGCTGACCACGCCCTCTCCATCTTTTCTAAGGCTCAAGGTCACTTCATCGCGGTTGTGCAATTTGAAGACCACACCTTTGAGATTCAAAAGAATGTTCACCACATCCTCTTGTACCCCGTCGATGGAAGAGTACTCGTGCAACACGCCAGCAATGGTGACCTCGGTCACGGCATAGCCGACCATAGAGGACAACAGCACGCGGCGCAAAGCATTGCCTAAGGTGTGTCCATAACCACGCTCAAAGGGCTCCAAAGTGACTTTTGCACGGTTGTGTCCAACGTGCTCTACATTAATGGCTTTTGGTTTCAACAATTGGGTTTGCATTCGGATTTCCTCTCAATACCCTCGGCTCGTTACACCGGTAAGGCTGAATGTTCAACCCCTGTTTTTATCACAGGGGACTTAAACGGCTGAATGAATCAACCAGAATTAACGCGAATACAGCTCGACAATCAACGATTCGTTGATGTCAGCAGCAAATTCGTCGCGATCAGGTACTTTCTTGAAAGTACCTTCAGCTTTGTCTACATTGACCTCGACCCATGCTGGCAAACCAACTTGAGTGGCGAGTTGCAAGGCTTCGGTCACACGTCCTTGTTTCTTGGACTTTTCGCGAACAGCAATCACGTCTCCCGTCTTCACCAAGAAAGAAGGAATGTTGACTTGCTCGCCGTTCACCGTGATGGCTTTGTGAGAAACCAACTGCCGCGCCTCAGCACGGGTGGAACCAAAGCCCATGCGGTAAACCACATTGTCCAAGCGTGACTCTAAGATGAACAACAAGTTTGAGCCGGTGTTGCCGCGACGGCGGTCAGCTTCTGCGAAGTAGCGTCTGAATTGACGCTCCAAGACGCCATACATGCGTTTGACTTTTTGTTTTTCGCGCAACTGCAAACCAAAGTCAGACGTCCTTTGTCCAGACGTACGGCCGTGCTGGCCTGGCTTTGAATCAAATTTAGATTTATCGCTGATGGAGCGACGAGCGCTTTTCAAAAATAAATCGGTGCCTTCACGGCGAGATAGTTTGGCCTTAGGCCCTAGATAACGTGCCACTTGCTTGTTTCCTTTTGCGTAATTGCTGTCTTGGTTAAAAGACAGTTAGCCACAGGTCTTGCACCCGTGGCGGTGGGCTTGGTTGAAATTAAATGCGACGGCGCTTTTGCGGGCGACATCCATTGTGTGGAACAGGTGTCACGTCAGCAATGGAATTGATCCGAATGCCAAGCGCAGCCAATGCACGAACTGAAGATTCGCGTCCTGGTCCAGGTCCCTTGATCTCCACATCCAAATTTTTGATGCCTTGATCAATTGCAGCACGTCCCGCCACTTCTGATGCAACCTGAGCGGCAAAAGGTGTGGATTTACGTGAACCCTTGAATCCCTGTCCGCCAGAAGATGCCCAAGACAGAGCATTTCCTTGACGATCAGTGATCGTGATGATGGTGTTGTTAAAGGATGCATGAACGTGCGCAATGCCGTCCGCCACATTCTTGCGAACTTTTTTACGTACACGTTGTGCAGCGCTGTTTGAGGGTGCTTTTGCCATGGTATTGCCTTATCTTATTTCTTCAATGACGCGGCTGCTTTACGTGGTCCCTTGCGGGTACGTGCATTCGTCCTGGTTCTTTGCCCACGCATGGGCAACCCTCTGCGATGACGGAAACCGCGGTAGCAACCAATGTCCATCAAACGCTTGATGTTCATCGTTGTTTCTCTACGCAGATCTCCCTCAATGGTGAACTGAGCGATTTGGTCGCGGATTTTTTCCAAATCTGCGTCCGTCAAATCTTTAACTTTCTTTGAAAAAGCGATCCCACAGGCTTCGCAAATTTTGCGAGCGCGTGTACGACCTATTCCAAAAATAGCCGTGA
>CAIMNS010000242.1 GCA_903842945.1 uncultured Burkholderiales bacterium | reverse complement strand
CATGTCTGTATCAATGAAATTTTAATGAGTCCGACACTTAATTTACCTTATTTAGGCGAACTTGAAACGGTCAAAAGGCCCATCAAAAAATAAGTTCAAAGAGTACTAGTTTTTTATAGCAACTTAAATCCCCAAGATGGTCTTAAACTAGATTCATGTGTTTGATTTTATTCGCATACAAAACAAGTCCACGCTGGCCTTTGATCCTAGCGTCCAATCGAGATGAATCCTATGCAAGACCGACTCAAAGTGCCGAATTTTGGACAGATTCAAACGGCCTATTGGCAGGAAGAGATTTAGACAAGGGCGGCACTTGGTTGGGCCTGACCAAGCGCGGTCGGTTTGCGGCGGTGACCAACTACAGAGAGGGTGCTCAACAACCCAACTATCCTAAATCAAGGGGGGTGCTTGTCGAAAACTTTTTACGAGGACACGTGCAATCTTTGGACTATTTGGAGCAAGTGCGTTCTGAGCAGCATCTGTACGCTGGTTTTGGATGTTTGTTGGGGGATTTATCCAATTTGTATTTTTATTCCAACCGTTCAGATGAGATTGAATGTGTTCAAACCGGAGTTCACGGTTTGAGCAATGCATTTTTGAACACACCTTGGCCCAAGCTTGAAAAAGGCAAACAGCAATTGCATCGCTTGATCACCGCTGAGAGTTCGTTGAATGCAGAGGTTTTGTTGGAGATGCTTGCTGATAGGCAGACCTTCGAACAGGATCAATTGCCTCAGACCGGTGTTGATTCACATCGAGAGAAAGTACTGAGTTCAAAATTCATCGCTGTGGATGAGCGCTATGGAACCAAAAGCAGCACGGTCATCATGGTTCATGAAAGCGGGGACGTGCATTTTGTAGAGCGTAGTTTTGGTCCATGGGGTCACTTGATTGGAGAGTCGAACTTTAAGTTTGCCATGGAAAACTGAATTTTGACGATTGAAAGTTAGGATGTTTCATCGCTAAAATAGCATCTTCTTAGGTCCGTGATCTTGAAGCAAATTCATTGACTGTTTTAAAAACGAATTGGAGAATTAAATGACCAAGGCTTATTGGGTTGCAACCTACCGTGAAATTATGAATCAGGACAATTTGACCGAGTATGCCAAATTGGCTGGACCTGCAATTGCTGCCTGCGGAGGACGTTTTTTGGCCAGGGGACTTCCTGCAATTGCCAAAGAGGCAGGCCTGATTCAGCGAGTGGTGCTTATTGAATTTGATAGTATCGATATGGCCAAAGGCGCCTATGAAAGTGATGCTTATAAAGCAGCCTTGCAAGCCTTGGGACACGACTCGGTGATTCGCGACATCCGAATCATTGAAGCCTCATAAATTTTTAAAAAACCAATAAAAAAAGCACACCTCACCAATGACATTTCATGAGCGAGTGCTTTTTTACTGAGGCTGCTCGACCTTGATTCGATCGCCTCAGTTCTTGGGCCTCAACGCGTCATGACAAAGTCGTAGTCCAAGGTGTAGAACGCTGCGTCCATTTTTTTGCCATCTGGCGCAACGCCATGATCGTGATGAACAAAGTCAGCAATCAATGAAGGGCGAACACCAAATACGGCATCCCCATCCAAGTTCTTGCTGTTTTTGTCAAATATATGTGTGATCAAGGGACGGTGGCCTGGTGCTTGAATTCTAAAGTGCAAATGAGCGGGCCTCCAACTCCTGCCTGTTGTCGCTCTTAACATGCGGATCGCTGTACCGTCTTGAGGAATAGGGTAGTCCACGGGTAGGACAGACCAAAAATTGTATTCCCCGTTAGCACCCGTCGTCAATTCTGCTCTACCCCATGGCCCAGACTTCTCAAAGTCATCTTGCACATCGTACAGTCCTCGGTCATCTGAGTGCCAGACATCGATCACGCAATGGGCAATCGGTTGACCTTCTGTGTCAACGATACGGCCCTTGGCGTACATGGGCGTGCCAGCAGCACCATTGCTGATATCGGTACCCATTTCGAACTTGGGTGCATTTTCCAACAAGAATGGACCCACCAAAGTTGCCTCGGTCGCATGGGCTGGTCTGGGATAATCTTGCGTCACCGTGAGCATGGATAGACCCAGGGCATCAGAGAAGATCATGAACTCGTTTCGTCCTGGAGAACACCATTTGCCTGTTTCTTCTAGGTATTGCATTAAAAAGAGCCACTCCTTGGAGCTCAGTTTAACTTCCTTGGCAAAGCTGTGTACGTGCTTGATCAAAGAGAGCATGATCTCTTTGAGTCGAGGGTCTGGGGTCTCTTCATATCGCTTTAAAACCTCTTTCGTGATGAGGTCAGTTGCATCGTACAAGTTTTCGATGGTGTGAGCGGTTTGTGGTTTTGAGCTCATTGGGTTTCTCCTTTAAGGTGTTGAGAAGTCGGTTGCAAGTTCAAGAAGTTTCGTTGCGGGTTTCAATTTAAATTTGGCGATCTTCATGGATCCTGTGTGCGGTAAGCTTTCCACCATGACAATGTAGCGAGGCAGTTTGAGTGCGGACAAATGGGCTCTTGCATGTGTCATGATGTCTTGGGGTGTTGGGCTTGATCCCGTTCTTGGAACCACAGCAATCAGCACCTCTTCATCCCCTAGATCTGAGGGCACGCCAATGGCGGCACATTCAGAGACATCAGGGTGGCTGGAAATGGCGTTGTCTATCTCAGCGCCCGATAGATTTTCTCCTTTTCTACGGATGATATCTTTTTTCCTTGTGAAGAAAAAGTAAAAGTCATCTTTATCTTTAAATCCAAGGTCTCCAGTTAAAAACCATCCCTTGGAGAAGCTTTTTTCGGTTTGCTCTGGGTCCTTGTAGTAGCCTTGCATGATGGTGGGTGTTTTGACAGCGATCTCGCCAACCTCACCCAGAGGCGTTTCATGGCCGTCCTCGTTCAAAATGATCACCTGAGGGCGTTCAATTTGGGGACTCGGGTGGGCAGAGATCATGCCCATGCTGCCAATCTTATGGGGGCCAAGAAAGGGGTTGCTCAGTACCCCAGGTATTTCAGTCATGCCATAACACTCAATGAGGGCCTCAACTCCAAAACGCTCTTGAAAGGTGTCCTTCAAGTCTTGATTGAGAGGCGCCAAGAACATTTTCTTGATGCAGTGCGTTGGGTTGAATTCGCTCGATGGTCTTCTTGCCAAGATGGCTGCAGCAGACATGATCACATTGACCTCGGTGGCTCTTGACTGGGTGGCTTGGTGCCAAAATTGTGAGGCTGAAAATTTTTTGATCAAAATCAATGTGCCGCCACAAGCCATCGAGCCACCCAAGGAGTACATCAATGCATTGATGTGAAACAAGGGCAAGACGCACATCAACCGGTCTTCAGCTTGCAAAAACATGCGCTGTACAAAAGCTTCTCCAGTGAGGAGGTAACTGCGTTGAGAATGCATGACACCTTTGGGAAAACCAGTTGTGCCAGAGGTATAAATGATCAGGCATGTGCTCTCGGCATGACCGAGAGGCAGATGGGTCATGGGCTCGTAGTTTTGCCAAACATCTTGTATGCCCGTTTGATGGGCTTGGGTGCCATGGTCGTTGCACGCAATCCAAGGCTTGTTGGGCATCTGTTGGGTGGCTTCAATCACCTTGTCTTTGATCTCACTTGAGCAAATGACGGCGCATACTTGAGCGTGTTCAAAAATATACTTGGCTTCACTTGCGGCAAAGTCCGGGTTGCAAGGCACCAACATCACGCCAAGTTTGGAGCAAGCGATGAACAAAACCACCGTGCTGGGGTGGTTGTAGGACATGAGGCCTATTCTGTCGCCTTGCTTCACCCCTTGATCAAGCAGCCAAGCCGATGCTTTGTCAACCCATAAAGCACACTCGGTCCATGACAGCACCGTGTTCTCAAACTCCACCATGGGAGCTGAGCCCAAAGTGTTGACTCTTTTCGTAAAAAAATCAAAAACAGAAAAGTCGTGAGGGGCAAAGCGCTCAAGGACTTGCAAAGGATGAATCAACTGGCTCATGAACGTTTGGATGTCTGTGGGTTTTATACTTGAGCCAATGGGCCGTCGTACTGGATGCTTTCTTCCGCTGCGTTCGACAACTTAAAGCCGATCGGTTTGGTTTGCTCTTCTAGCAAATGAGCAATCAAAGATCCGGTTCTGGCCAAAAGGGGGATGCCCCTCAATGCACCAGCCGGAAAACCCGCATCCAAAAGCAAAGCTGGAATGGCCGCAGAGACGTTCAAAGGCAGCATGCGACCATAAACACCCGGGACTTCTAGGGCCAACGCCTCCAAGGCCTGGATGTGTTCTGCGGCAATTCCCCATTGGTGAGCCAAAGACAGCAATTTAGCGGCCCTTGGATCTCCGTTTTTGTGGGTGGGATGTCCAAAGCCTGGTAAAGACAACTTATGGCTCTTTAAATGTTCCAAACGCGCCTTGCAAACGTCCTTCAAAGGCAGTTGGCTGGACTTGGTTTCCTTGATGATGTCGATGAGCAAATGTCCTGCTGTTTCAGAGGCCCCCAAAATAACGGTCCCACAACCCAGCAGACCGGCCGCAACGGCCCCTTGCATCGCATCTGGTGCTGCTGCAAGGGTCATTCGGGCGGCTTGGACCGAGGGCACCAAGCCATGCTCAGCGATGGCAATCAACGTGGCATCGGCTGCCTTCATCAATTTTTCACTGGGCATTTCTCCTGTGAGCAAAAATAGAAAATAAGCCGTGAAGCTGTGTTGACCAATCATCTCTTGGCAAAGATCACGACCTCTGACCGTTATTTTGTCCAATTCAACCAAAGCCATGTGCGTGCTTGCGCCCTTGGAAAAAGCTTTGGAGATTGGAGCACTCGATGTAGGGCTTGTGTTGCTGGAGTTGTTAGATGGTGTGTTGCTCATGGGGACAAGTGAGTAGAGTTGATAAAACCAATTCCCCTATCTTAATGCATCTGCCCTTGGGGAAATCACGCATAAGCGCAGACGGGCAAGTGGTTCAGAATAAAGGTGTAGGGAATCCCCTCCCTCTTGGCGACTCTAAATTCAAATTCAACCTTAGGATTTTCATGCTCAAAAGACCATTTTTAAAGCTTCTCGGAGCAAGCGTCGTTTTGCCAAGTCTGCAATCTTTTGCACAAACGACGGGCAAAGCCATCAAAATTGGCAGCACCTTGTCTTTGACGGGGCCACTTGCAGGCACCGCCGTGGTTCACAAAATTGCTGGGGAAATCTTTGTAGAGCTTTTGAACAAACGAGGCGGACTTTTGGGTCGTCAAGTGGAGTGGAGTGTCAAAGACGATCAATCCAAGCCTGATTTGGCCAGAACACTCTACGAGCAATTGATCACTGGCGACAAAGTGGACTTGTTGATGGGCCCCTACGCGACGGCCAACACGTTGGCGGCGATGGGTGTGGCTCAACGCAATGGCAAGGTGTTGATGAGCAATTCCTTTGGTATCCCATCGTTGGCCAAATACGATATGCATTTCCCGGGTTATGTGATTGGAGCGATCCCAGGTACAACTGCACCCACGACCGTTTTGGACGCCATCTTGGCGGGGGGTGGAAACCCTAAGTCTGTGGCCCTTGTGAGCAGCAAATTTCCCTCGGTGATCTTCATGTCCGAGGGCGCAAGAGAGGTGTTTAAAAAACGAGGTTTGAAAGAAAATTTATGGCTTGAATGGGAGTTTGGCAACAAAGATTTTGGTCCGATTGCGTCTAGGCTCAAAGAGGCCAATGCAGACTTTGTATGGGTAGGCTCCATTGGACCGGAGAGCGTACAACTGCTGGAGGCGATGGACAAAATTGATTACCATCCGAAAATACATTTTCATCTCTATCCCTCACCAGGCGCCATGTCGCAGTCCCCTTTGGCTAAAAATGCATTGACGCTGACAACCTTTGAGCAGCATGCTCCCTTCACCAACAGTCCCGTTTACGCTGAAGTGATCAAGTTGTACAACGAGAGGGCGGCCAAGGCCAATTTGCCCGACACGGTGTTCGAGATGCAAGCGGCGAATGCCTATACTGGTTGGCAGATTTTGGAGGCGGGCATCAAAGGTTCAGGGTCTTTTGAGGACCGCAAAATTGCCGACTGGCTAAAAGTGAACAAGGTCGACACGATTGTTGGGCGTGTTCGTTTTGATGGGCCCAATAACTATGGGGATGAT
>CAIMNS010000241.1 GCA_903842945.1 uncultured Burkholderiales bacterium | reverse complement strand
GACATCGAATCCTATACCAAGCAGCCCTTGAAGGCTGAGGTGATCCCAGGACTCGAACCCACGCAACGCTCTGAGCGTCCAAGGGGGTTTGATGACAAGCGTCAGGCTCCACGCGGCCGTGGTCGCGGCGCACCTGGAGGCGGTGGCGGCTTCGGAGGCGGTGGCGGCTTCGGAGGTGGTGGCGGATTTGGGGGCTCAAGAGAACGAGACGCTCATTCAGGCGGCGGCTTTGGTGGCTCCAGAGATCGTGATTCCAATTCAGGTGGAGGATTCGGTGCTTCCAGAGACCGTGACTCACAGGGTTCAGGTGGCGGTTTTGCGGGTCGCTCGAACGACGCTTACGCCAATGGAGGCCAAAGAGGTCGAGACTTCAATGCCCAAGGTCCTAGAGGTTTTAGCGAGCCCAAACGAGAGGGTGGAGCTCACGCAGGTCGAGATTTCAAGGCTGGTGGACCCAGAAATGGTCCTACGGTGGTGAAAGTGGGTCAAAAGCCTGCAGCTTCAAGAAGCTTCAAACCCAAAGCCAGGTGAACCCAATGAAGGGATGTTGAATGCCTGTAGAGGCATTCAATTTTCTCCATCCAACCACTGCCTGCAAAAGCAATTTTGAGCAGTGGTTTTTTTATGCCTTCTTTGCGAAGATCTGAGCGGTTCTTTGAACACCTTGGTGATAGGCCCCCTCATTCAAGACCCTGTCGGACTCATCGGCATACACGATCTCCAAAGGTGAGAGTTCTTCAAGGAGCTCTTGGAGACCTGGATATCGATCGCTGTCTTTGGCATTCAAACTTACTTTGGTCTCTAAGATGAAGACACCTTGGGGCTTGAGCGCGTCGAAGACCTTTTTGTAATGACGCTTGCGAACTGTGGCTAGGGGTTGGTAAAAAATAGAAGCAATCAAATCCCATTGATTCTTTTGCAAGTGGTATTGGTTCAAGTCCATCAAATGGTAGTCCAAGTCCACCGATTTTTGCTTTGCCAAAGACATGGCTTTGATTTTGGCTGCAGGGGAAAAATCAATGCTCGTGACCTTGTAGCCCAGTTGTGCCAAATGGGTGCCGTTACGACCTTCACCATCGGCCAAGCTCAAGGCCTGAGCCATGGCGCTGGCCAGGGGCGCGCGCTCCTTGAGAAAGACATTGGGTTCTTGCCCGTAGGCAAAATCTGTTTTTTCATACCTCTGGTCCCAGAATTGGGGGTCTGCATTGGAGAGTTGGGGTGTTGATGATGTCATTGTGAAAACAAGTGTAGTTCAATGGATGGGGTATTTAGGGTGCAGTCTGTGTTGTTTTGGCAAGCTTTAAGCGCCAAAGAGAAGTGAGCTCTTGACTCCTGGCTTCATAAAAAGGGTCCGTTTTGTCCATCGCTTTGGCGTGACGGGCCTTGGTGTGGATGACTTGTACAACCTCTAAGCCTGCGTTGGCGATCCACTGCCTTAATTCATGCCCAGCTCTGAGGCCCAACTTTTCTGCAAGATCTGACATGATGAGCCATCCCACGCCTTGAGGTTCTAGATGGTTTTTTAAACCGTTTAAAAAACCTTTGAGCATGTGGCTGTTTTCATCAAAGATGGCTTTTTCGATGTTTGATCGGGCTTTACCAGGAAGCCAAGGAGGATTGCAAACGATCAGATTCGCTTTTGAAGGGGGAAACAAGTCGCATTGAAGAAGGGTCACTTTGTCTGCAAGTTCAAGTCGATTCAAATTGTCCCGTGCACACTCAATGGCGCGTTCCTCCGAGTCGGTTGCGACCACATGTGAAAATCCCCGACGCAGCAGCATGGCACTGATCACGCCCGTGCCAACACCGATGTCAAAGGCGATGGCATCTTGGGCAAGGTCATCAATGGGTGCTTGATGTATCAGGGACAAATACTCGCCCCTCAAGGGCGAAAACACACCGTAAGCGGGGTGAATTTTGTTCAATGGCGCAGGAGCGATGAAATCTTCCTTCAAGTCAAGTCCATTTTTGAACCACTCGAAGGCGCCTATGAAACCCAAGAGCTCTCTTAAGGAAATCAATTTGGCCTGCTGGGCCAAGGGTCCCCAAACATGAGACAAAACCTGACGGACTTCTGGGGCACGTTGGAGGTGAATTTTGTAGGTTTCATCTACAGGGATCAACAACTTGCTGAGCATGTTGAGGCGTTGGGATTGATGCAAGCGATGGATATGAAAGCGTTCAAGGATTGGTTTTTTCAACAGTTGCGCTGCTTGCCTCTTGTTCGCAAGCCTTTTTGACATGGCGATCAAGAGTTGGCGAGCATTGTGAAAGTCGCCTTGCCAAATCATACCGACACCCATTTTGGCCAAGGAGATGGCTTGGTCGGCGCTGAGGTCATCGCCCACAACGAGCCAAGTTTGAGGGCTTTCAAGGGGGCTTTCACTGCTCCATTGGTAAGGCTCAAAAGCGGGAGGCCGAGTTGGCAGTCCACATGCGTAGGCGCTTTTGACCACAGGGACTTCAGAGGAAGGGGATGTGGAATTCAATAGGTGCAGTCAATGAGGGGCTGTTGGCATAGAGATGATGCCTTTGTCTAAAAGTGCTTTGATTTGTTCCTCACTCAAACCTATGGATTTCAAGGTCTCGTGGGTATCTTCACCCAGTTCAGGGGCCAATTGAGGCCTGAATCCAGGTGTCCTGCTCAGCTTGGGAACAATGCCAGGAACATCCACCTGTGTGCCGTCTTTGAGTGTCAATTTCTCAATCATGCCTCTGTCGATGTAGTGAGGGTCGCTTGCGATATCGGCCACATTGTATATTTTCCCGGCTGGCACCTCTGCTTGATCAAGCACGGCCAGCACTTCGTCGACACCATGTTGTGAACTCCAGTTGGAGATGGCTTCGTCAATTTCATGCACTCGGCGCACCCGCCCCGTGTTGTCGATCAATTCTGGATCAAGCCCCAAATCATCTCGGCCTATGGCGTGCATGAGCCGTTTGTAAATACTGTCGCCATTGCCTGCGATCAGCGCATATGAATGGTCTTTGCATCGGTAGGCGTTGGTCGGTGCAATGCCAGGCAAGGCACTGCCAGCAGCCTCTCGAACAATGCCTTTGACACTGTATTCGGGCAACAAACTTTCCATGCAATTGAAAACCGCCTCGTACAAAGCGACATCGATCACTTGACCTTTGCCAGAGCGCTCGCGTTCGTGCAAAGCCATCAAGATCCCAATGACACCGTGCAATGCCGCCAAAGTGTCTCCAATGGAGATGCCCACCCTGACCGGCACACGGCCTGGCTCAGCCGTCAAGTGTCGCATGCCGCCCATGGCTTCTGCGATCACGCCAAAGCCTGGTTTGTCTTTGTAGGGCCCTGTTTGACCATAACCACTGATTCGGAGGACGATCAGGCGAGGATTGATGTTGAACAAGTCGTCGGGGCCCATACCCCAAGACTCAAGCGTTCCAGGACGAAAATTTTCGATCAACACATCAGCACTTTTGAGCAACTCTCGAACGATGTCTTGGCCTTCCTTTTGTCGCAAATCAAGACCAAGGGACTTTTTGTTTCTGGATTGCACTTGCCACCAAAGGGAGGTGCCTTCATGCAAAACTCTCCATACTCGAAGAGGATCCCCCGATTTGGGAGATTCTATTTTCAAGACCTCGGCTCCAAAGTCTGCCAATGTCTTTGCGGCAAAGGGGCCAGCAATCAGTTGACCGAGTTCAATGACTTTGAGGCCTGACAAGGGGCCGGTACTGTGTGGATGGTGTGAAGTCGAGGTTTGCATGGGTTGAAAGGGAGGATGGGGTGAAAGCAAGTTGGAAATCTTTGGATCTAAATCCTACCAAAAAAACGAAGGTATCCAAGAGCATTTGTACCAACAAGCAGGCTGGTCGGCATGGGCTTAAAGAGCCTAGCGTGGTCCTCGCATTTTGAGCTCATGTAAAAAGAGGGGTGGGAAGTATAATTTTCAAAAGATTGGCCAAAAACCTGGGGATTGACTTTTGGCGTCATACTCTTTTATATTTTACTGAACGACATGATGACGCTTACCTTTATTTGTTTGTATTTTTTGTTGATATTTGTTGCACTTTTCTTAAAGACGCGAGAAATCAAGAGTCCGTGGTTGTTCTTTTTGAGAGCGTTTTTCCCAAATTGGAAATTCTTTCATGCCATCGGCTACGCGCCAAGACTGTATGTTCAAATCAAAGGGCCCGATCAAATTTGGATGGATTGGCAAGTGCTCTACCCAAGGGTCAAGAGAAGCCTTGTTCACCTTTTTCACAATCCGCACAACAATCTTCACCTGGCCAACCAAAATTTGGTCGAGCATTTCGTCAACGATCTCAATCAGTTGCAACCAGGCGCGGATGCAAGTCAACTGGTGAGCTATTCACTGATTTGCAGATTGGTTCGCGCTTTTGCCATGCAATTGCCTGGCCCTTGTCAGTCCTATCGTTTTGAGATTCGAATGGAGATGCCTCAACTCAATCGTCCATTTGAGCCCAGTGACGTACAAGTGATGCTGGTCTCTCCAGAGCTTAAAAATGAGTGAACTTCAAGCCGTCCATGGCTTAAGTTTATTGCTTGGTGTCAGTTTGCTGGTACAAACTTTTGAGTTTTTTCGCATTCAAAATGAGATGACCGGAGAAGGGGTTTGGGCATGGTCTGTTTTGAAAAAAGAACTGCCACAAAACAGCCCATCGGTGAATCGTTTGTTTGATTTTTTATTTCAAGAAAAAATTCATCTGATTCACTTGTGTGCAAGACTTCTTGGCGCCTTGCTGCTGATTGCAGTGGGATCGAACCTATGGCTCATGCTTTTTTTGTTTTTAAGCCATGTCAGCTTGCTCTTTCGTTTTCGAGGGGCTTTTAATGGTGGTAGCGATTTTTTGAGCTTGCTCGTGATCACCGGTTTGTTGCTTGCACACCTGTGTCACCTGATTGATCCTATGGCTTTGGGATACAAAGCAGGACTTTGGTACATCACCTTGCACACCATTTCTTCGTATTTTGTTTCTGGTTGGGTGAAATTCAAGAGGCGTGAGTGGCGAGATGGTTCAGCGCTGGTGATGTTTTTGGATGGGGGTATTTATGGCCCTTTGAGTGCGAACAGCTTTTTCAGACTCAAGCCAGTGGGCATGTTGTGCAGCTGGAGTTTCATGGCGTGGGAGGGACTCGCGCCTTTTTTACTGCTAAGCTCTGACCTCGCAATGGTTTATTGTCTGATCGCCGCTTGTTTTCATTTTTTAGTTTTTTGGTTTTTCGGACTGAACCGTTTTTTTTGGGCTTGGTGCGCCTCATTTCCTGCACTGATTTATTGTTCTGGGCGATTGCCCATCTAAGGCATTGAATCTATTTTTTAAAAGGCTTTTTTCATGAACATGCATACACCCGATTGGTACAACGCCATGTACAACAACCGCGAATTGGTGCCCGAAGCTGGCGAACACATCGCGTTTTGGCAAGAGCAATCGCAAAAGGTTTTAAAGGAAACCTCAACGGTCCGTGTTCAGGCTTATTTTGGGGAAGGGCAATTTGAAAATCTTGATATTTATCCCCTGCCTAGAACCTCCAAAGGGGAGGATGTCACTTTGGCGCCAGTCGTGGTTTTCATTCATGGCGGTTATTGGAGATCTCTTTACAAGGAAGACCACGCCTTTGTGGCTCCTGCATTGAATGAAATTGGAGCTTGTGCGGTCATTTTGAATTACGACTTGTGTCCTCAAGTCTCGATCGAGCAAATCACGATGCAAATGGTCAAGGCCATGGCTTGGGTGTGGGCTCACATTGCTGAATATGGAGGAGATCCTTCTCGTATTCATGTGGCCGGTCATTCTGCTGGCGGGCATCTGTGTGCAATGCTGCTCAATACCAAGTGGAAAAAGATCAGCGAATCATTGCCCAAGAATTTGATCAAGAGTGGCCTATCGATGTCTGGTCTGCATGAGTTGGAGTCCATTCGCAAGACCCCATTTTTGAATGTGTCTTTGAAACTCAATGAAGCCAGTGCGATCAAGTTGAGCCCTGCTTGGATGCCTAAACCCAAGCATGGTCGTTTGTACAGCGTGGCGGGTGGGCTTGAGAGTGTCGAATTTATTCGACAATGCCGTTTAATTCAAAAGACCTGGGGCAAAAAAGTGGTGCCTCAATCAAAGATCATCGATGGACTTCATCACTTCTCTATTCTTGAAAGCATGCTAAATCCTAACTCGGTGGTCATCCGCATGTTGAAAAAAATGCTCAAAAAACACCGTTGAAACAGGCTCATCTTTTGGCAACGAGGCCACTGGATAGGGCGGTTCCCATGAGCACAACCAAGGCACTGGCAACCATGATCAAGGTGATGCTTTCATCAAGAACGTACAACCCCAAGCACGTTGCGATCAAAGAGACCAAGTAGGTGATGGTCATCGATCTGGCCGCTCCAATTTTAGAGATGATGCGAAAGAACAAGGCGTAGGCCGCGGCCGTGCTGAATACGCCTGACAAGGTGATGGCTAGGGTGCTGCTCCAACTTGGCCAATCCTTTGGAAGATCCAAAAGCGCTGGTACAAAAAGCGCAACACTCGCGCCAATCAAACAACCCGTTGCATTGAACATGGGGGAGAAGTTGCTCATGTATTTTTGCGAATAATTGGCGGCAAGTCCGTAGCAAAAAGTGCCCAAAAGACAAGCCAAAATGGCGATCACATGTTGGGTGTTGTGCAGTTCACCGGGTTGGGAGGCATTCAAAATGAGCGATGAGATCCCTAAAAAACCAAGCAACAAGCCTGCTACTCTTAGCGGATTGAGTTTTTCCCCTAACCAAACCCAAGCAATCAAAGCGCCAAACAAGGGAGTGGTTGCATTCAAGACGCTTGATAAACCCGTGCTTAGAGAGGTTAGTGCATAAAAAAAACAGCAAAAAGGAATTGCGCAGCTCAAAAGGCCTGCGATGACCATCTTTTTCCAATTCTCTATAAGTTGTGGAAAATCTCCCTTTTCTATGATGTAGGGGAGCAAAATAAGGCAGGCGATGCTGACCCTTAACCATGAACTCAAAAAGGGACCGAATGATTTGCTGGCTTCTCGCATGAGCAAGAAGGAAGTTCCCCAACAGAGGGACAAAATCATGTAATCAAGCAGCCAAGAGGATTGAATGGGAGACTTCATTGAGCGCTTAGCGAGGGTGTTAATTTTTCCAAGTCAAGAAGCGCTTTTTTTCTATCTATGCCACCCGCATAGCCCGTAAGTGCCCCAGTAGAGCCGACCACCCTGTGACATGGAACGATCAAACTGATGGGGTTCTTTCCAATCGCACCTCCCACAGCCCTCACGGCCTTGGGTCGGTTGATGGCTTGGGCAATGTTTGCGTAGCTGGAAGTCTGCCCAAAGGGGATGCTCAATAAAGCACCCCATACCTCTCTTTGAAATGGGGTGCCACGAGGCCCAAAGTCGATGCAAATGTTAAACTTATCAATTTTGTTGTTGAAATAGAGTTCGATTTGTTGACCCACCTCATGATGAATTCGTGTACTTTCCTTGGATGCAGGGTCTTTGAAGTCAAGTGCTTCTTTGGGGAAATGGGATTGACCAAGAAACCAACATCCACGAAGACCTTTTTCCGAGCATACAACGAGCATGTCACCTAGAGGTGTCGTCATCAAAGTTCGACTCAAATGTTGGTCAAGCATGAAAAGTTAGGTGATTTGGTTTAGTTCTGAGTCCATGTAAATCATAACAGGCTTGTGAAAAGTTTGTCTTTTCTTGTAGGATCGACCTTGAAAGAACATTAAAATAGGTGCATGAAATTTAATCCTCTCGTTTACAAAGCCTACGACATTCGAGGTGTTTTTCCAGCTCAAATTGATGCGATTTTTGCCCACTCTTTAGGCATGGCATTTGGAACGCAATTGATCAAAAACGGTGAACGCTCCGTGAGCATTGGTCGAGACGGCAGAATCAGTGGCCCTGACTTGCTCAAAGCACTGGCAAAAGGGTTGCAGAGCGTTGGGGTCGATGTCTTTGATATTGATCTGTGTACAACGCCCATGCTCTACTATGCTGCGCACACCATCACCCAAAGTGGCATCCAAATTACGGGAAGTCACAACCCCAAAGATTACAATGGTTTTAAGATGGTCATGGGTGGACAAGCTTTGTATGGTCAATCCATCCAAGACTTGCGAGAACTGATGCAAAAGGAGTTGACGCCCGTAACCCAAGCCGGGACCTACACGGCCTGTTCGATCTACGAAGAATACAAGAGTCACATCGTGAGGACGGTTCATTTAGAGCGACCGATTCGTGTGGTGATTGATTCTGGCAATGGGGTGGCTGGTGCATTTGCACCCAAGGTGTTCAAGGAATTGGGTTGTGAGGTGATTGAGCTTTTTAGTGAAGTGGACGGGCATTTTCCAAATCACCACCCAGACCCCAGCAAGCCAGAAAACTTAAAAGATTTGATCCAAGCAATCAAAATGCATGATGCTGAACTGGGCTTTGCTTTTGATGGGGATGGGGATCGCTTAGGACTGGTGACCAAAACTGGCGAAAATATTTACCCAGATCGACAAATGCAGCTGTTTTCTAAAGATGTTTTGTCGCGAGTTCCGGGAGGAAGCATCGTTTTTGATGTGAAATGTTCTCAGCGATTAGGACCCTACATTTCTTCGTTGGGCGGTCATCCTGTGATGTTTAAAACTGGTCACTCGTTGATCAAAGCGAAAATGAAAGAAATTGACTCGCCTTTGGGCGGGGAGATGAGTGGGCATATATTTTTCAAAGAGCGTTGGTTTGGCTTTGATGATGGGACTTATGCAGGTGCTAGGTTGCTCGAGATTTTAAGTGCTGTACCAGATGGCAACACTTTGTTGAATCAATTGCAAGACAGTTACTCAACGCCCGAGTTGAACATTGCTGTCAATGACGGTGAGGCACCTGTTTTGATCGCGCAACTGGTTCAACTCATTCAAGCTGAAGGCGCACCCTCGTTGATGCAATCTCCGCAAGTGACCACAATTGATGGTCTTCGCATTGATTGGCTTGACGGGTTTGGTCTGATACGAGGCTCCAACACAACACCCGTGCTGGTGTTGCGTTTTGAAGGACAATCTCAGGACTCGCTCCATAGAATTGAGACTGATATGCTTACACTTTTGCGAAGAGTGATGCCAAACGCAAAATTCACGGAGTCCCAGCATTGAGGATTTTGATTGTCAAACTTTCCTCTTTGGGCGATGTGATTCATACCTTGCCCATTTTGGTTGACATCAAAAATCAATACCCAGATGTTCAACTTGACTGGGTGGTCGAACCCTCATTTGCCAGTCTGTTGGAGTTCAATCCAAACATCGACCGTGTGATCTCGTGTTCGTTAAGAGATTGGGTCAAGGAGGGTTTTGGCTTTCGCACGCTTGCGAAAGTGAAATCTTTTTTGAAGGATCTCAGGCAAACTCCTTATGATTATGTCCTCGATCTTCAGGGTTTGAGTAAATCTGCATTGATTGCAAGGTGTGCAGCTTTAACCCCTCAGGGAGTCAGAGTGGCAATGGGTAACCGAACCGATGGATCCTCTTACGAGTCCCTCACTCGCTGGCTATCCGATCGGGCCATAGCTTTGCCAAAAAGGATACATGCCTTAGAGCGTGGTCGACTGCTTTGTGCCAAAACCCTTCATTATGAAGTGCCCAGTGAAATAGATTTTGGTCTCTTAGGCGCTGGTAAAGAAAATGTTTCATCCTCAGCATTTGAGCCAGAAGTTGCTCAATCAAGTTCAGATCAGCCTCCCAAGGTTCTCTTGATTCATGGCACGTCAAGAACAGATAAAACTTGGGGCTTGAGTCACTGGTCTGAGATTGCTGAACGTCTCAAGGCCTCAGGCCATGAGGTCTGCGTTACTTATGGCAACGAAGCTGAGCTCGAGTTTGTCAATGAGCTGATGGCCAAAGTCAAAGGCTTGACGTTTTGGCCCAAACAATCCCTGCGTGATTTGTCGACATTGATGAGGGGCTGCTATGGTGCAATTGGTGTTGACAGTGGAGTCAGCCATTTGGCGGTAGCATTGAACTTGGTTCATGTTCAAATTTATAATTTCCCTACCGATTGGAGAACCGGTCCTCTTCACTGTTCATACCAATTGAGCGTGCACGCCCATCCCAGTCCTGGTGTGGACTTGGTTTGGCAAAAATGGCTTTTGGCTGTTGATGAATGGCAAAGTAAGCATGTTTGAACGCTTGTCCTTGTTGTTGTATTCAATCATGATGCACTTGATGGTGCCTTTTGTAAGGCTTCGTCTTTTAAAAAAAGGACAACAAGAGGCCGGTTACTTAAACCATGTTCAGGAACGATTTGGATTTTATGATGGCGAGGCCTCTCAAGGTTTGATCTGGATCCATGCGGTCTCGTTGGGCGAGACCCGAGTGGCGATGATTTTGATCAATCGCATCAGACAGTCCCTTGCCCATGCCCGGTTTTTGTTAACGCATGGCACGGCAACCGGTAGACAAGAAGGTTTGACATTGTTGCGAGATGGAGATGTTCAAGTTTGGCAGGCCTGGGATACCCCTCAGGCTGTGAATCGATTTTTAGAGCATTTCAAACCCAGGGTCGGCCTCTTCATAGAAACTGAAATTTGGCCCAATTTGCTAGCTGGCGCGCATAAGAGAAACATACCTACGGTCTTGTTGAATGCCCGCATGAGCCAAAGCAGTTATCAAAAGGCGTTGAAGCTACGTTTTCTGTCGCGACCTGCCTTTAGGTCATTTGACTTTGCGACAGCTCAAAATCAAGACGATGCCCTTCTTTTAAAAAACCTTGGCTGTCGTGTCAAGCAAGTGCTTGGCAACATCAAATTTGATGCTCAGTTGAACATGGCACAAATCGAATGGGGCAAAGTGTGGCTATCAAAACGACTTAGCCCCATGATTGTATTGGCCAGTTCGCGTGAGGGCGAAGAAGCTATGTTCCTAGAGGCCATTGAGGCTTTATCAGCTCAAGACCGCACGCGTGTTTTATGGTGCATTGTACCTAGGCACCCTCAAAGATTTGAAGATGTGGCCACCTTGATTGGATCAAGAGGTCATGCGCTCCTAAAAAGATCATCTTTTCAAGACTTCAGTGAAATCACCGAGCAAAATGCATGGGATCGTTCTCGAGTGAGTGTGTTCTTAGGGGACTCGCTGGGCGAGATGAATTTTTATTATGCAAGTGCCCATGTGGCTTTGCTTGGAGGCAGCTTTTTACCTTTTGG
>CAIMNS010000240.1 GCA_903842945.1 uncultured Burkholderiales bacterium | reverse complement strand
TTTTGGACGCCAGATCTTGAGGATTCATGGCATCGTAGTAAGCATGCGAAATGCCAAACGAAGCCAATTCGCCTTCAGCCAACACTTTGTTGGGGCCGTAAGAATTGTCGGGCAACAAAATATGATCGCCCGTTTTCAAAAAAGCAAAAGAAGCGACGGCCAAGGCCGCCAAGCCACTGGGTGTTAAGACGCAATGTTTGCCGCCTTCTAGCGTGCAAAGCCTCTCTTCAAGCGTGAAGCTTGAAGGCGTACCGTGCGTTCCGTAGGTGTAAGACGACTTGTCTTTCCAATCGCGTTGGCGCATGGCCGCCACGTTGGGGAAGAAAACCGTTGAGGCTTTGAAGATACCCGGCTGAGGCGCCTGAAAATCAGGCGGTGGTGTGTAGCCGTGGTGAATCAGTTCGGTCGAAATGTGGGAAGTGTTCTTTAAAGTCATCCCAACATATTACCTTTAGACTTTCCACTTTTCCATTAATTTTTCGGGATTCATGCTGTCGTAGCCTTCAAAAGGCTGATGAATCCAAGGATTGGTGGGCAAAAATTCAACCGAATAGTCAGGCTGAAAACCTGAAAGTCCTTTGGTCCAAATGACAGCGCTGCGCAGCTCGGTGATGGGCTTGTAATTGGTTTTCAGCATGTCGACCACCGCATGCAGGGTGTGGCCTGAATCGGCCAGATCGTCGACCAACAAAACCCTGCCAGCGATTTCACCTTTAGGGGTGGTAATGAATCGGGCGATGTCCAAATGACCTTGGATGGTACCTGCATCAGCACGGTAAGAACTGGTGGACATGATGGCCAAGGGCTTGTCGAAAATGCGAGACAAAATGTCTCCAGGACGCATGCCGCCCCTTGCCAAACACAAAATGGTATCGAACTCCCACCCGGATTGATGGACCTTGATGGCCAATTTTTCAATCAGATTGTGGTACTCGTCGTAGCTTACGTACAGGTGTTTGCCGTCTTCAGTCAGCATGCAGGTTCTCCAGAGGTTAATTCAGTTCACTTCAAGGTGAAGCGAGGTGTGGGCATCCATTAAAGGGGTGTCAAAAAAGGATGGTGCATCAGAATGGTGTGATCGCGGTCAGGGCTGGTCGATACCAAGTGAATGGGAACCCCCGTGATGTGCTCAATGCGCTGCAAATACAAGCGCGCATTGACAGGCAGCTTGTCAAATTGCGTGACGCCTACCGTGCTGTCTGTCCAGCCTTCAATGGATTCATAGATGGGCTTGCAGCGTGCAATGTCGTCGGCTCCCATGGGCAGAATGTCCACAATCTCGCCATCCAATTCATAACCCGTGCAAAGCTTTAACTCTTTCAAGCCGTCTAAGACATCGAGTTTGGTAATGCAAAGGCCAGACAAGCCATTGACCTGTGCACTGCGCTTGAGCAAAGCTGCATCAAACCAACCACAGCGTCGGCTGCGGCCCGTTGTGACGCCCTTTTCAGCGCCTACGGTGCTCATGTGCCAACCAGGTGTGCCTTCTTTTTCCCACTCCAACTCGGTTGGAAATGGGCCACCACCAACGCGTGTGCAATAGGCCTTGGTAATGCCCAAAACATAATGCAGCAAACCGGGGCCCACACCTGAACCTGCCGCGGCATTGCCAGCCACGCAGTTGCTGGAGGTGACGTAGGGGTAAGTGCCGTGATCGACATCGAGCAGCGTGCCTTGCGCACCTTCGAACAACAAGTTGGCGCCTAAGCGGTGTGCATCATTGAGTTCGCGGGACACATCGGCCATCATGGGCTTCAAGAGTTCTGCATGTTCCATGGCTTCTTTGAAAACCACGTCAAACTGGACTTCACCATTTTTGACATAGGGCTTGAGTGCATCGCCAAAGATGAACTTCTCTGAGCCCAAATAAGTTTTCAAAACATGGTTGTGCAAATCCAAGAGCTCTTTGAGTTTGAGGGCAAAACGCTCTGGGTATTTCAAGTCTTGCACGCGCAAAGCACGGCGTGCAATTTTGTCTTCGTAGGCAGGGCCAATGCCGCGGCCTGTG
>CAIMNS010000239.1 GCA_903842945.1 uncultured Burkholderiales bacterium | reverse complement strand
TCGGGAGTGCGTCACGCTGTTTCATTCACTAACTTTATTGTCGAACTAGTTAAAGGACAACCGCAGCGATAAAGTTTTTCAAGCGTAAAAATCGTGAAAAAGTAAACACGAGTGCGCTTTACAAAACAAAAAAGCCCAGGCTGGAGGAGCACTGGGCTTGATATGGTGATGACACGGTATTCCTACCGTCGTCACTGTTTTTTATGATTCCATCGCTCTAACCGACTGAGCTAAAGAGCCTGAGCCAAAAATTATAGCAAACGATTGGGTTCAATTGTTAGAACTTTTGAATAAAGTTTGGGACCTTGCTGATTTGATTGAAGATCGCTTTTCTCGCGGCTGCGCAAAAACCGTCTCAACAAGTATGTGCTCAGCGTGGAGACCGTGCTTGTGGGGCGTTGTGGTCATCAAGTGTCGTGTTACACGACAGAGGGTGTGTGCGGATCCTTATGAATAAAGTCTGGGGTATTTAAAGATTTTATTCAATGAACAACAGCCAAAATTCGAGGCAGGTCGATCCTACGAACATTAGTCATTGTTAAAAAAAGCACCTCATAAGGTGCTTTTTTGTTGTCAAAAATTAAGCCAATCTGAGAGATAGGCGTTTAAATCTATCTAGAAATTTTTAAGTCTTTCTTGAATTTCAACTTCAGACATTAGTTCGATGGTGGCAGCTCTGTCTGCAGATATCCAATTGCGTTTGGTCATCATTTTCAGAATTTCTTCACGCGTTGCAGGAGTCTCTTCTGTGAGGTGCTCACCAAAAAGCAAAACCATAATTGTCTTGCCAACAATATTCAACAAAATACCAAACAATACCAATCCAAGCAACATTGTTATGCACGCGACCAATCTTCCACCTACAGTCACGGGGAACATATCGCCGTAGCCGGTTGTGGTCAATGTCACCATACACCACCACATAGCAGCGGGTATCGATGTGTAAAACCGTTTGTCTTCTGGAATGGAGTTACCGCTGATAGGGTCAGATGGCATAAACTTAGAGGCTTCAGGCGGTGAATTCTCAGGCAATGGATTTTCTTTGATGTGATCATCTAGTGCTGCCTGACCATGTGCAATGGACTCTGGCGTATACAAACTGCCCTCAATGTAGTACATCAAGGTGCTTGAAATCATCACAACTGAGAAAAGTGCGATGAAGTAAATTTTCAAGTTAGTCAAAATTGGATTAGAAGACTCTAACTTCAACTCAAGATCCTGAAGAGCTATTCGAGCCATTTTTAAAACACGAAGTACTCGAACTACACGCAAAACGCGCAAGACCTTTGTTCCTTGCAAGGCAGACAAGTTGATGATTTGCAGGTACGTTGGGATGATGGAAATTAAGTCGACCAGTCCCCAAAAACTAAAAAAGTATTTCACGCGATTGTCAGCAAAATACAAGTTGCCTAAATAATCAAGCGTGAAAAATGCAACCGCTGTGTATTCAATGCAGTTGAACCAAAAACTATGGGTAGTAGCAAAGGGTTCAATGGTTTCACCGGCAAGCGCCAAGCAAGAAACAAAAATCCAAAAGTTAATCAAACTTACCCAAGTCTGAAAAGCGCGTGAAGTAGGATGTCTGAAGATTTGCTCGGCTAAGGAATTGGGTACAGCCTGTGCATCAAGAATTTGTTTCATGCTAACGACCAATCTTGTTTATTAAAAAGTGGTTGTCATTATGATTGAAATGCTTAAAAAAAAATTTAATTCTAAAATTTCATGGATAAATAAATCCTTGACTAGTCTGATTGCGCACCAATATGGGTGTGGCACTACAATATTTCTAAGTTTTTTGAATAGCAATCAAATTTGATCCACACCAATAGCAGATCCGGCTTAATTTTTGAGCAATGATCAGTACAGAGATCCTCAAAACTTTTGAATAAAGTTTGGGATCTTGAGAAGTTGTCCTTCAAAAGGACAACCTGTAAACACAAATCGTTGAGTCAGATTCGGTTTCGGCGGGTCTACCGTGCTGGTGGGTTGGGGTGGTCTTCTAGTGTCGTGTTACACGACAAAGGATGATTGAAATCAAAGAGGCAAGTTTGCTTTAAGCGGATGGTTCGCGCTATTGTCTTGTGATTGCTCTCAGGTGTCGTTTAACACGACAGTTTTAGC
>CAIMNS010000238.1 GCA_903842945.1 uncultured Burkholderiales bacterium | reverse complement strand
TGGCACAATTATTAGCGTTGGAAATTCCTGCACAGGTTTGTTTAATTGTTACAACGCAACTCTGCCCTCCTTGGCTGAGGTGTACGCTGATAAATTTTTATTTGGATTTGGAGGTGTTCATGACTCGCTTGTGCGAACCAAATTGCTGCAAACAAATTCAGTGATGCAGCAAATTGTTGTGAAGCAGAGCAGCATTATCAACATCAATTGCTTTTATGCAGGCTCTGTCCATCCTTCCAGTAACGTGTGGAAATGGGACAATTGCGACAAGCTTTTGGCCTTTGCCGACAACCATCCAACATGGAAAAAAAGAGCGCATGTTGCATTTTGGCCTTTCAATTCCAGTGCATCACTCAATTTACAATGGTTGCTAACAGACTCTGATGGCAAAACAGTTAGTCGAGAACAAGCCATCATTCTCTTGCGCGATCACATCACAACCATGATGACGAAATACAAAGGACGTTTTCATTACTGGGATGTGGTCAATGAAGCCGTTGATTACACCCAATCTGATGGCATTCGCGCAGGACTTTGGAAAGACGTCATCGGTTCTGATTTGGTAGAGGTAGCCTTTACCATTGCAAGAGAAGCAGATCCCAGTGCCAAACTTTTTTACAATGACTTCAATGAGTGGGTACCCGCCAAACGTGAAGCAATTTACACGCTTGTCAAGAAATTGAAAGACAAAGGTTTAATTGACGGCATCGGTCTACAACAGCATGTGGGCATGACATCGCCCACAATAGCTTTGCTAGATGCTGCTATCAGTCGCTATGCTGAATTGGGTTTGGAAATTCATGTCACAGAATTGGATGTCGAGGTTAATCCTGGTGGTATTTACACAGAATTAACACCAGAGATGGCCATTGCTTTGTCAAATCGATATAAGGAGCTTTTTTCAGTTTACGCAAAATACGCAGGCTCTATTACAGCGGTCATGAATTGGAATGTCATTGATACAAGTAGTTGGCTACTCGCATTTCCAACAGCTCATGCTACTTGGCCATTGCTATTTGATGCAGATGGCAATCCTAAGCTTGCATTTTGGAATTTAGCAAAATAGATGCATGCGTAACTTCTAATGTTAAAAATCATAAAGCGCCATTGGAATTTGCGCAGTGAGCCAAAGCAGATCTTGCTCATAGCGCACCTGAATTGGGAAAACAGATGCGGCAATAAACAATTGACCCCTCTGCAGGGGCGTTCTGGTTTTTAAGGATGCCCTTAATACAATAGGCTCGAGATGCGCCTGCAAGTTACTAGGCAAATCCATAATAAGTAGATTTTGTTGCAGCATTTTCTTCAATTCAGAAGCTGCTGGAATTTCAGTCAGTTTCATGACATTCTTGGTCCCGGACGTCTGAATCACAAAGCTATCAAACTCGAATTTCTTGACTGCTTTTGTAAGTTCTTTTTGAAACGCGTCATCGGAAAAGGCTGCATATTTTTTCAGAAAAATATCAAAAGGTACTGCTGGCGCCAACCATTGATGAAGCATCTGAACGGGGTTGACTGTGAATTCAAGACGAAGCACTTGGGGCT
>CAIMNS010000237.1 GCA_903842945.1 uncultured Burkholderiales bacterium | reverse complement strand
GTTTGAGTCCTTGTCGTCGAGGTTGGTCCCAAGCTCAACCCTCCACTCAAAGGGTCAGATCCTTAATGGAATTTTATGGATTGAGTCGTTTTTTGATCTCTTGAAATTGTGAAGTGCTAAGATTTTTTGATGAAATTATAGGAATTTGAAAGTTTGATATGACATATTTCATAAAGTGTGTAGTTTTTGTACTCTTTGTATCTTCTACTTTGGTCTTTGCTCAGTCTTGGCCCAGTAAATCGATTCGAATGATTGTTCCCTACACCACTGGAGGGGGTACCGATTCTGTTGCCAGGAGTTTGGCGCAACAATTATCTAAAACTTGGGGGCAGACTGTATTGGTTGAAAATCACCCAGGTGCAGCAACCATGATTGGTGCTGATTTGGTGGCCAAAGCTGCTGCGGACGGCTATACGCTTTTGTTTTCTGATACGGCTACATTTGTCATCAATCAGCACTTATACGCAAAAATGCCTTATCGACCTTTGGTTGATTTAGCGCCTATTGCTCAGGTGGTGCAATTGGCCCCTGTTTTGGCAATCAGCAATGCAGTTCCTGTCAATAATTTAAAAGAATTCATTGCCTATGCAAAATCCAATCCGGGCAAATTGAGTTACGCCTCTTTTGGAAGTGGATCTTATCCAAATGTCATTTCTGAACAATTCAAGCGCATGGCCAACGTAGATATTTTGCACATTCCGTACAAAGGATCCGCTGCTGCTGTGACCGACATGATTGGTGGGCAGTTGTCCATGTTGATGGTGACCTTGAGTGTTTTTGATCAACTGGAAAAAGCTGGAAAACTTAAAATTTTAGCAACGGCGACTGGCAAGCGCTTATCCCTTAGGCCAGACCTCCCTACGATTTCAGAGGCTGGAGTTCCTGGCTACTTGGCCAACGTCTGGTTTGGAATGGCAGCGACTGCAGGTACACCCGACGTGGTGTTGGATAAAATTCATGCCGATATTGTGAAAATTTTGAGTGAGCCCAATTTTGTGGATAAAGTCATTAAAGCTCAGTCCTTTGAGCCAGTGATCACCACCCGTTCAGAATTCATCAGTTTTTTAAGAAGTGAAGAACTGCGTTGGGGTCAACTCGTTCGCGATTCAGGTGCAAAAGTTGAATAATTTTTAGTTTTCATTTTTAAAGATGCCAGCATATCAAAATCAACATAAATTCAAATGTATTTTTAATATGTATTGATCTTTAAACTTTAAGCTCTATGTACCGACAACTTTTTATCAAAGTGTATCTTCTCTTATTTCACTCATATTTACATAGGGTTGACCAAACATCAGGTCAAAGCACCACGTGTATAAAAAAGTAAAAATCAAAAAGAAAGCAAAAAGTGCCAAGTCCATTAAAAGCGCTTGCACATAATCAATTTCAAACCACCAAGAAAATAGCAGCACAAAACCTACTAAAAGGGGAATTTCGAATCCTAAAGCGTGTGCAGCTCGTCTCAGAAGGGTCCTGTCTTTGGAAGCTTGACGAGACTCCCATTTCTCGAACAATGAATTGAAGATCCAATTCCAGGCGACTGCAATGGCAGAACAGGTGACACCCATCGCGCTAGCATGAGAGACACTTTGTTGTGACATCAAAGCAAGGCCTAAACTAGAGCAGCTGATGGCCATGATCTCAAAGCTCAAAACAAAGAGTACTTTTCTTCTCCAACCCTGAAGAGAAAAGATGATCGCAGCACGAGGCTGATTGAGATTTTGAAGAAATGAGTTTTTTTCGGTTGTTTCTGCTTTTGACATACCGAGACATTATGCACTTGAAAAGCCTGTTCAATGTCCCTAGGCAATTTTGTGTAGATGGATTTTTGTGATTTTCCTTAGCGACATCAAGAGATTCTGGTGAACGAGCTCCCAATGCTTGGTGCGCCGTTCAAAAAAAGTCAAAGACAAATGTGTTCCTTCATCGACCGAATCTGTAGTGGCAAGGATTGCTTGAGCACATTAACATAGCATGGGCCTATGCTAAAGGAGTCGTTAAGAGGTTTGGCTGTGAGTGCCATGTTCCGCGCGCATACTTGAGACGTTGTAGGTGCTCAGGATGAATCTCTTAAGTCAGTTATTTTGAGGCTATAAGTCTTTAAAAGCGCCGAACTTAAGAGAAACAAGTGACTTTAAATTTTTGTGGCGTAGTCGGTGTAGCCCTTGGCTTCTGCAGTGTAGAACGTGTCCATATCTGGCGCTGTGAGCTCGATATTGTTTTGCATGCGTTCGACCAAATCGGGGTTTGAGATGAACGGGCGACCAAATCCAATCAAATCGGCTTCGTCTCCATTGAGCGCCTTGTCGGCACTTTCTTTATCAAAGCCGCCAGCCAAAATGAATGGTCCATCAAACGCTTTACGCATTTTTTGTTTGAATTCCTTGGGAACTGAGGGTGCACCCATGGCGGAGTGATCTAAAACATGGAGATAGAGCAGTTCAAGTTGGGATATTTTTTCGACCAACTCGATGTATTGAGCTTGAACTTCAGGAAATTCTCCAGTGCTGTTGAATGCCCCATAGGGTGACAACCGAATACCCACTTTCTCAGGTCCAATAGCTTGGGTCACTGCATCAAGAATCTCAAGAAGAAATTTGTTTCTTGCTGAATTTGATCCTCCATAGGTGTCTTTTCGAGTGTTTACATTTGCATTTAAAAATTGCTCGATCAAGTAACCGTTGGCCGCATGTATTTCTACGCCATCAAAACCTGCTGAGATGGCATTTTTGGCTGCTTCTGCGTACTCGGTGATAGCGATCTTGATATCCGACTCGCTCATGGCTTGAGGCTGGCTGTGAGCTTGCATTCCTTCAGTGTCAGAATTCATTTCCCCTGGGCATACTAGCTCTGTTGGCGAGAGAACTTTGGCTCCTTTTGGAAGGTTGGAGATGTGAGTGACACGTCCCGTGTGCATCAGTTGAAGGACGATTTTTCCACCTTTTGAATGAACCGCATCGGTGACCAATTTCCATCCATCAATTTGAGCTTGGTTAAAAACACCAGGAATTCGGGCATATCCAAGTCCATTGGGAGAGGGAGACGTGCCCTCAGTGATGATGAGGCCAGCACTGGCCCTTTGTTCGTAATACAGTGCCATCAGCTCATTGGGTGTATTGGCTTTCACCGCACGACTTCTGGTCATCGGCGACATCACAATTCGGTTTTTGAGCTTTAAGTTTCTCGCTGTAAAAGTGTTAAAAAGCATGGTATTCCTAGAAAGTTGAAAAAAAAAGCTTGAGCAAACGTGGATGAACGCAATTGATCAATACTTTCAAATGGGGGCAAATGAGGAAATTTAAAGAGCTTTTTTTTAAACTTTACTTGGGTGCAAGCTTCATGAAAACATGCTCCATAGATCTATTTTGCGAGTTCTGTGTTAGGAGCGTGTAAATTCAAACTGAGCTCTGCTGCCCTATCCTCAGCGCGCTGATCGGCCTCAGATTTGCTCGCTCCATAGACGTGAAGATGCTGTTGACCTTTAAAAAGCCGCCAAAAACTTCATCGAGGGGCTAGGGCGTTCGGTTTTGGCAAGCGATTGGGTATGGTTTGCTCATTCTCTAAGTCAAAAAAACGAGTTTCATGAAGAAAAGGAATGGCTCAAGTCTTTTGCCAATTGACAGGCTTGATCAAAGGTTGGCGTGTATTGCGTCAAATCCGAGCCCAGTGCATCTCCAAGGTAGAGATCGATTTGAAACTCGGGGCTGCCATCCAAGTGGGTGAGTAGGGTGACCACTGCAAGGCGTCGGCCATCAGGGCTTTCGGATTGAAACAAAATATCGTTGTCCATGCACAAAGATGCTTTTTTGCAGTGCTTTCAATTCAAGTTACTTTTTGATGTGATTCAATTTGTCAAGAACACTTTGATTGCCTTGCGAGATCAGTCGACCCATCTCCATCATGGCCTCATGGTGAGTTCGGTAGTTTTGAATCATTTGATAACTCGAAGCGTCCAAATCCATCAAATCTTTGTGGGAGATGATCTTGGTGTGATTCAAGTGTTCGATGATATACCAAGTGTTGTTGAAATCCATGATTAATGTTCACCTTTGCATGAGAGATCATTCATTGTTGGTTTGCAGATCAAAACTCTTGAACCGCTTACTTAACTCATTGATCAATTCTTGGTCAAGTTTGACCAAGGGCGGTCGGCAGTTCACCCATGCAAGGTCATGGTAAATTTGCGCCAAAAGGAATTTATAAGCCGCAAGGGTGGGTAACTTCACAAACAAGCTTTCAAATTCAATCAAGCGTTCATCTGTACTTTTGGCTTTCATGCCAGGAATGAAGGTGCCTTGCTTGCTGGTATCTGTGTGTAAAAGGTGATCGACCACTCTTGGGATGACATTGGCCATGACGGAGATGGTCCCTGTGGAGTGCAGGGTTTTAAGATCCATTTCATTGCAAGAGTGGATTTTGAATTGATTGGCGAAGGACTTGATCAGGTCTTGTGTGATGGTGCTCAGACCAGACTCGTTGATGATGCCAAATATTTTCTCACCATGCTTGTTGAGCGTTTCAGCAAGCACTGTCTCAGGCATGTCAACATGGTACGCGCTAGGCAGTATGTGCAAATAGACTTTTGTTTCACTCTGTGCAATGGCCCCGAGTAAATGATCAAAGTATTGGGTCAAACCCAAATTGCTCAAAGACTTGTAGTGGGAGGGGGCGCTGATGAGCACACCGTGGAGTTGTGCCTTTTGAGCGAAATGAACGAGTTTTAGGGCGTCGGGTGCCGCATTGGATGAGATCGATAAGAGAAGGGAGGATGGAGAAACGCCAGCTTTCAACAAATAGGAGATGGCTTCGGCCTTTTCCTCTGAGCTAAAAGAGGGTCCTTCTCCATGGAACCCAAAAAGAACCACGCCTTGAACGCCCTTCATCATCAGAGTTCTGAGATGGGACTCTAGCCGATGCAAGTCGATGTGCAGATCCTCTTTGATCGGGGTCAACGTGTCGACCCAAACACCATTGAAACTGTTTTTGATGGATTGAAGATTGCTCATTGAATAAAGTCAAAGCCAATACAAAATAAAGTTCAAGATTAGATCCTATAAGAATCCATTGAATAGGGGGGCATCTGCTGAATTTTATAGGTTAACAAGCCGTCACTGTAACAGGATTGTTATTTATGTCAATTTAATAGGTATTAATACTTACCACATTGAAATTCATTATTTTTTCACAACGTCCATGCCGTAGTCAACGATCGAGGGTGCAGTCTGCGGGGAGCTTAAAAATTCAATTAAATCCCTGGCTTCTTTCACTCTTGGTGAGCCTTTGACGATGGCCGCGCTAAAAACTTGCACCAGTTGCACCTCAGTGGGTAGGCGTCCAATGAACTCGATACCTGGGACATTGAACAACTCTCCTGTGGGTTGTATGGCCAGATCAGCGCCTTTGGCGGCCAAAAGGGCCGTGGCTTGACTGCCTCTTTCTGTAACTTTGACCTTGATGAGGTTGGCAAGTCCTAGCCTTGGAAACAACTCCTGGGTCAAATAGATGCCACTGGTGCTTCCGGGAACCACTATCAGTTGAGTGTTCAGCAAAGCCTCTTTGAACCGTGCAGTGGAGCCGATATCGGGTTTTGCTGAGCCTGAACTCACGGCGGCACCTAAAGGGGAGAGTGCCAAGCCGACCTCTGAGCCTTCTAGAATTCTGCCTGCAGCCATCAACTCATCGAGCCCCTCTTTGGACAAAATCACGACATCTGCAGCAACGCCACTTTGAAGTTGCGATTTGATGGTTTGCGGGCCATTGCCTTGAGAGGCACCCGAGTAGGTTTTAACCGCAAGTCCTCGAGACTTTTCGAACTGGGGTAAGACCTTGGAGTAGGGGCCATTAAAGCCTCCAGAAATGATGACCTTGAGTTGTGCCATGGACCATGAGCAATTAAAGAAGAGGAGCAAGGCGCAAAGGATGCATTTCATGTGGATGTGATTTTTTCTAATGAGGTTGAAGTCAGACAGCTTAACCTTAAATGGATCTGCAGTTGGGGCTCTAGGGTATGTACTGATCGGCTCCTTTTGGACATTTTTTGGGCGGTGGCTTTTTGTATACTTGGAGTTTAACTTTTTTCAATTCATGAACACCATCTCACCAAAGCCCTTGATTTGGGGGCGACTCAACTCCTTTAATGTCCAAAAGGTTTTGTTCCTCTGCGAAGAACTCCAAATTGATCATGAGCGAATTGATGCAGGCATGGCATTTGGTGTGAACAAGACGCCTGAGTATTTGAAGATGAATCCAAATGGCTTGGTCCCAACCCTCAAAGATCAGGGCTTGATTTTATGGGAGTCTCACGCCATCCTTCGGTACTTGGCCCGAAAGTTTGACGCAAAAGGCGCTTGGTATGGTACAGACTCTCAAAAGATGTCTCTGGTTGACCAGTGGCTTGATTGGACCAACACAACATCTTGGCCGCCCATGAGAACCTTGTTTTGGGGTTGGATTCGTGTCGAGCACGACAAGCGCAATTATGAGGAACTCGAGGCCAGTCGTTTACAGATGATCACAATGTTGGAGATCATGGAGGCGCAATTGAGTCAGACTGCATTCATTGCCGGTGAGCAAATGAGCTTGGCTGACATACCGTTGGCATTGATTGCATACCGCTGGTTCAATATTCCCATCAAGCGACCTGTAATGAACAACCTCAACCGTTGGTACCAAGCCATGTCCCAAACGCGGGGATTCAAGAGGTATTCCAGCGACTCCTTGTCTTGATCTGACGCGCTAGATTTAACTACACCTATTAAGTTTAGGGTCAAAAATTGACCAGAACGGGCTTCACTGAACCTGTCGCCTTTGGAGTCTCCTTCGCACTTGATGTCTGGGTTTGGAAATGTTTTTTTCTAGCAGTGGTTTATGCTTTGAAACGATAGGGTGAGTTTAAAGCCAGATGTAAGCGCACATTAATTTTTAAATTGCTGAAGGACATTGATTGCAGCTTGTCTCATCAAGGGCCCTTGAACAGTGACTTTGGGGGATGCATCTCTTAAGACTTCAAAGCTGCGGATGGGAAGACTATTGCCACCAAGAGTTTGCAAAATGTCTTCTTGGGATGCGGCATAAACAATTCTTTCTATGCCTGCCCAAAAGATGGCCCCGGTACACATCGCACAGGGCTCGCCACTGGCATAAATACTGGCACCTTGCATTGCTCCTTGAGGCAGCTTTTTTTGGGCATTTCTGATCAGGACCAATTCAGCATGCGCTGTACAGTCTTTGCCAGAGTTTTGGGTGTTTTGATCCACGATCAAAACCTCTCCGCTTTTGGACACTAGAGCAGCGCCAAAGGGCATGTCCCCGTTGTCCAAAGCTAGCTGTGAGGCTTGAATGGCAAGGTGCATCGCCTGGGTATCTGTTTCATTAAAAGACATATGTTTACAATGAATCAATTGGGTTGTTGGGACTATTTGACATGTCTTTATCGATGTCAAAACGCTCATTGGTTTTGATGTAATAGGATGCCCCAAATCTGGCTATGGGATGATAGTCTTTTAAATTGACATGCCATTTTTCGGTATCTATCAAGCCTTTCTTGACCGAGAGCCATATCACGCGACCAATAAATACATATCGACTTGCAGTTTCCAACGTTTCGTGCAGTACGCATTCAAAGGCCACAGGGGCTTCAACGATCCTGGGTGGAGTGACACGATTTGC
>CAIMNS010000236.1 GCA_903842945.1 uncultured Burkholderiales bacterium | reverse complement strand
CATGGGCGCCCAAATGGATGGGACGATCATAGGTATAAAGCGAAGCATGGTGCAGAGCAACTTGTATGGTCATGAACTTAGCAATGCAACTAATATGCCAAATCGTCCTGCAGGATGGGCTCATTTTGACAAGCAAAAACTTTTAATGCACCGTTAGGGTGCTATAAAAAACAGGCGATCTTGATGGGCTTGAGGGCAGAGACTTTGAACGATGCTGTTGTTGACCATTACAAAAAAAATCTCACACCACCCACCAAGTCAAACTCATGCCCCCAATCAGCAAAAAGAAATGGCATCGATATTGCTAGATGTGAAACATGCTCAATCCCAACGACATCAACCTTGTAACGCTCAACTGCTATCTGCCCTCGAGCTTTTTCTCAGGGTCGCTCGTTCAGTTGATCACGTATGTGCAAAATTTGAATTTCCGGTCTTGTAGCATGCAGTGCTTTAAGGGCGTTTCAAGCCCACTTGAAAGCTTGGGTCATCGAGCTCATGCTCATGCACACCGATGGATCACGTCCTCTAAAACGTTTGCCCCTTTTGACTGCACCCACCTAAAAAGGCGCGAAGACAAAAAGGATTATTATTCATGCTGAGCAAGTACAAGCTGCCCTTTGACGAAATGATTCTTGATGATTTGGATAGAAATTTCAAGAATCCCGATTTTTCTAGAGATCATTACAAAGAATTCGCACTTTGGTTAGGCGCTCAGGGCGAGGATGTTCTCAAGGGCAAAAGAGAAGAGGCTGACTTGATGTTTCGGCGTGTAGGCATCACTTTTGCCGTTTATGGAGACAGTGGCGGCACAGAGAGAACCATTCCATTTGATATTGTCCCAAGAATATTCACGGCCAAGGAATGGCATCGCTTGGAAAGGGGTCTCGTTCAACGCGTCAGCGCTTTGAACATGTTCTTGCATGATGTTTATCACGAACAGCATATCCTCAAAGCGGGATTGATTCCAGCTGAACAAGTGTTGAACAACGTTCAATTTCGAAAAGAAATGGTTGGCGTCAATGTACCCATGCAAACCTATGCACACATAGCAGGCATTGACATCGTTAGAGCGAACCATGGAGAAAATACAGGTGAATTTTTTGTGCTGGAGGACAATTTAAGAGTCCCCTCTGGGGTTTCGTACATGCTTGAAAATCGCAAAATGATGATGCGATTGTTCCCAGAACTCTTTGCCAAACACCGGGTTCAACCTGTTGCTCATTACCCAGACCTCTTGCTTGAAACCCTGAGGCATTGTGCTCCGGCTCAAAACACAAATCCAACGGTCGTGGTCTTGACCCCGGGCATGTACAACTCTGCCTATTTTGAACACGCGTTTTTAGCCCAACAAATGGGGGTTGAACTGGTGGAAGGCAAAGACTTGGTGGTCAGCCAAGATCATCTTCACATGAGAACCACTCAGGGGCTTAAAAAAATAGATGTGATTTACCGTCGTGTGGACGACGACTTTCTTGATCCAGCCGTTTTCAGATCAGATTCCGCCTTGGGTGCAAGCGGATTGATGCGTGTGTATAAAGCTGGCAATGTTGCCATTTGCAATGCGGTGGGCACAGGCGTTGCAGATGACAAATCCATCTATCCCTATGTTCCAGAGATGATTAAATTTTATTTGAGCGAAGAGCCCATCATCTCAAATGTGCCGACCTACATGTGCCGAAAGCCAGACGATTTGCAATACGTCTTGGACAACATGGCCTCTTTGGTGGTCAAAGAGGTGCATGGAGCAGGTGGATACGGCATGCTGGTTGGTCCTGCATCCACGAGACAGGAGATTGACGATTTCAAAGAGAAAGTCAAAGCCAACCCAAGTGGTTATATCGCTCAGCCTACGTTGGCGCTGAGCACTTGCCCTACTTATGTAGGGTCTGGCATCGCCCCTAGGCACATTGATTTGCGGCCCTTTCTTCTGTCTGGCAAAGAGGTGCGAATGGCGCCTGGCGGTCTGACACGAGTTGCATTGAAAGAAGGTTCACTGGTTGTCAATTCCTCCCAAGGGGGTGGCACCAAAGACACGTGGATCTTAGAGCATTAAGAGTTAGATACGAGGACATTGACATGTTATCAAGAACGGCTGATCACCTGTACTGGATGTCTCGGTACACAGAACGGACAGAAAACACCGCACGCATGCTGGACGTGAACTACCAGATGTCACTCCTACCTCAAACACTTGAAGTGTCTGAAATGGCCTGGCGCGCCTTGCTCGAAATCTCTGAACTGACAGAACTATTTGATCAAACGCACGATGCGATCAACGCCAAAGCGATCATTGAATTCATGGTGAGCGATCTTGACAACCCCTCGTCCATCATGAGGTGCTTAGAGGCAGCTAGGGAAAACGCCCGAGCAGTCAGGGGTTCTATGACGACTGAACTCTGGGAAACCATCAACACCACATGGCTTGAGGCGCAAAAGAAAATCAAAGCAGGTCTTTTGAATCATGCCCCTTCAGAGTTTTTTGAATGGGTCAAATTCAGATCCCACCAAACTCGTGGCGTTCAACATGGCACCATGATGCGCGATGAAGCCTACTCCTTTATTTGTCTAGGCTCTTTTTTGGAGCGAGCCGACAACACCGCACGCTTGCTGGATGTAAAGTCCCTTACAGCAGAAAACTTGAAGGCTTTCCATCAGGACTCGGTCGATGATTTTTATTATTGGGCAGCCATTTTGCGTTCTGTTTCAGCTTTTGAGATCTATCGAAAAGCTTACCGGGATGTGATCACGCCAGAGCGAGTGGCTGAACTGCTGATCCTCAGAACAGACATGCCACGGTCTTTGGTCGCCTGTGTTGCTGAAGTTGCAAGCCTTTTGGCACAAGTCAAGAACTCTCAATCAAGCACCACGCTGACCCAAACCAGGAATATTCTGGCCGAATTAAGAGACGAGAGCATCGAAGCCATCCTTGAGATGGGCCTTCACACTTATTTAAAGCTTTTTTTAGAGAAGATCAATCTCGTAGGTTATGGGATCAACCACGACTTTTTGCTCTCATCTGAAGAGGTACCCGCATAACAAGTCAAGCAATCCCTTCAAGATAAGTCCTGACTTCGGCGATCAAGTTTTGGCATTTTTCATACAAGGCCTGAAATGCCTCCTCCATGAGGACTGCCGAATGGGATGTGTGGTCCTGCAAATCTCGCTCAAGCTTGACGATGAAATCGACCATCGAAACTTTCGCAAAAAGACTGGTCATGCCCTTGAAGGCGTGAAGCTTCAAAAGCAGCTGGTCAATGTTTTTTTCCCCCCATAAAACCTGTATTTCATGGAAGTCGCTCGCCAACGCTTTTTGATAATGACTCAGTAACTCACGACACTGTTGTGCTTCAAATCCAAATTCCTCGATTCTTTCAAGATCCAATTCACCCATGACAACCCTTACTTAAAAACACCCATTGCTCAAACATTGAAGCGCGAGTCGATGCTCTTGCGCTCAAAAAAAGTGATTTGAATTTTCCCACCAACACTTTGCTCTTGATCGAAAACATTATGTCTCAAACTGGCGTTCATCTTTTTGGTTTTTTATCTGTTTTGAAAGAGCAAATATATGTTTTAATGCTTGTCTGAACGATACCATTTGCCTGACCATTTTGCCCATGACACAGACCCTTTTAACACTCCAAGGCATCACCAAGCGCTACCCTACTGTGGTGGCCAATGACCGGGTGTCTTTGGAGGTACAAAAAGGTGAAATTCATGCCATTCTTGGAGAGAATGGCGCGGGAAAATCTACCTTGATGAAAATCATTTATGGCGCCGTCAAGGCCGATGAAGGCACCCTTCTCTTCAACGGAAAACCCACACTCATTCGAAACCCGCAAGAGGCCAGACAACTTGGCATCAGCATGGTCTTTCAACACTTCAGCCTTTTTGATACCTTAAGTGTTGCTGAAAACGTTTGGCTCGGTTTAGACCGCAGTTTGAGTCTCGCATCTGTCACAGAAAGAATTCAAGAAACGGCCTCGAACTATGGACTGGACATCGATCCGATGCGCCCAGTTTATAGCCTGAGCGTGGGTGAGATGCAGAGGGTCGAAATCATTCGCTCCTTGCTGACCAACCCCCAATTGCTGATTTTGGATGAACCCACCTCGGTCTTGACGCCTCAAGCCGTGGATAAACTTTTTGTGGTCTTGAAAAAGTTGGCCGCTGAAGGTAAAAGCATTCTGTACATCAGTCACAAACTTCATGAAATACGCGCTTTGTGCACAGCCTGCACGGTGATGCGTGGAGGTGTCGTCACTGGCTCATGCAATCCTCAAAACGAATCCAATGCATCTTTGAGTCAACTCATGATTGGCTCCATGCCACCCACACTGAGCGTTCGCCCCCAAAGCCCAGGCGAAGTGGCCTTGAGCGTCAATGGACTTACACTGTCAAAGTCCGATCCCTTTGGCGTTGACTTAAAAGATATTCAACTTCAAGTCAGATCTGGAGAAATCTTAGGCATTGCTGGCGTATCAGGCAATGGGCAGCAAGAGCTTTTGTATGCCCTCTCAGGAGAAGACACACGTTCAGCCCCTGCATCCATGGTGCTTTTCGGCCAAGAAGTTGGCCACTGGCCACCTCAAAGTCGGCGTGAACTTGGACTGCACTTTGTGCCAGAGGAACGGCTTGGACGAGGTGCTGTTCCTGAGTTGAGTTTGTCGCAAAATCTACTTTTGACCCGAAAAGAAGCAGTCTCCCCAAACATCGGCTGGCTGAACATGAAAAGCCTTCAAGTTCAGGCACAAACCATCATCGACAGGTTTCACGTCAAAGCCTCTGGGCCCAATGCCTTGGCCAAGTCTTTATCGGGTGGGAATTTGCAAAAATTCTTGGTTGGACGCGAAATCGATGCATCCCCTCAACTGCTGATCATTTCGCAACCGACTTGGGGTGTTGATATTGGCGCTTCTGCACAAATCCGAGCGGCCATTTTGGCATTGAGAGATGCGGGATGTGCAGTTTTGGTGGTGAGCGAGGAACTTGACGAGTTGCTGGCGTTGAGCGATCGTTTGCATGTGATTGCAAATGGCAGGCTTTCGCCTTCCTTGACCCGACAAGAGGCCCAGGTCAGTTTGATTGGCACATGGATGAGTGGCTTGTGGTCCAAGCCCAATGCGGAGCATGTCCATGCTGAAACTTGAACCTCGTGCGCAAGCCTCCGTATTTTGGCGTTTTGTCTCCCCTCTTGTGGCCTTGCTGATCACGGTTTGCATTGGTGTCCTTCTTTTTACCGCCTTGGGCAAAGATCCCATCAAGGGTTTGAGTGTTTTTTTCTGGGAACCGATCAAAAGCGTTTACGCCCTTTCGGAATTGTTGGTCAAAGCCACGCCCCTGTTGCTCATCGCATTGGGACTGGCCGTTTGTTTTAGATCCAATGTTTGGAACATTGGTGCAGAGGGTCAATTTGTCATGGGCGCCATCTTTGCTGCTGGTGTTGCCATTGAGGCCGATGCCTCAAGTCCTCAAAGTTATTGGGTCTTGGTCCTGCTTGCAGGCACCTTGGGTGGGATGTTTTGGGCCAGCATCACCGCTGCTCTTCGAGATTGGTTCAATGCCAGCGAAATCTTGGTGAGTTTGATGCTGGTGTATGTGGCCATCATGGTGTTAAATTATTTGGTGTTTGGGCCTTGGAAAGACCCCTTGGGTTACAACTTCCCCCAGACCAAAACTTTTGACACCCTCGCACAAATTCCAAAACTCATCCCCGGTACTCGGGTCAACATTGGTGTGATCCTGACCCTTTTAGGCGTTGCGGGTTTATGGATTTTCTTGTTTCGGACCCATGCGGGCTTTGCTCAACAAGTCGGCGGGTTGGCTCCACGTGCTGCTCGATTTGCAGGCTTTTCTTCTAGGCGAGCACTTTGGTTGGCACTCTTGTGCTCAGGTGCAACAGCTGGCTTGGCGGGTGCACTTGAGGTGGCGGGCCCTTTGAGACAACTCACCCCTTTCGTGCCTGTTGGCTACGGCTTTGCCGCGATCATTGTGGTCTTTGTG
>CAIMNS010000235.1 GCA_903842945.1 uncultured Burkholderiales bacterium | reverse complement strand
GATCCCCCGTTCATTGGGAAGAGCCCAAAAAAATCCCCTGCATGGAGCAGGGCATTTTTGAATTATGGTGGACTGGGGCGGAAGCGAACCACCGACACAAGGAGTTTCAAGCCTCTGCGCTACCGACTGAGCTACCGGGCCAAGGCTTTAGATTATAGCGTAAAGTTTCACATCATCTAAGAAGTAGTCGAAAAGTGCTAAATCTCAGTATGAGCTATGTTGTTATTGCCTCTACTGACCGCTACTTGGGGCCCTAACGCGCCTTATAGCCACCATCCACAAGCCAATGAATATTGGTCCACGGTTCTATCTGTGAGAGATTGTCTGGTGTCGTTTTGAAAGATATAGTTGCCATTGGTTTGAATAAGTTTTGTCATTCACACCATAGGGACAGTTATTAAGCGGATGTATATTCAATCCCAGTTTGAGCTAAACCAGTTAAATTAAATAGTGACCTTTGCCGATCAACTCATACCATTTCATTACGAGAACTAAAGGTAAGACAACAGCTAACGATAACTCCAACATATGTAACATCGTAAATATATGTAAATATGAGAATAATCATATTGAATGGAAAGCTAAAAGCTTTATAAAGAAAGCAATGATAGTAAGATGGATGATCTAAGATGGTTAAAAATGTTAAAAAATATTATTTGTCTATCATCTGATTTTATAGCTCAGCAGGTAGTTGACTTGTTGAAGGGTATGGATGATAGGTTAAGTTATTTTATTGTTGAAAATTTGAAAAGTTTAGAGCAATACGATGCAAACTTTTTATCTGAAACCAGATTGATTTCTGTCTTATCAACAACAATTGTCCCGAAAAAGATACTCGATTGTTTGGGATATGGTGGCATCAATTTTCACCCCGGTCCACCGTCATACCCTGGCTGGGCCCCCTATAACTTTGCTTTGTATGATGAAGTGGAGATCTATGGGACTACAGCACACTACATGGAAGAAAAAGTTGATGCCGGTAATATTATTGGAATCAATTATTTTCCAATTAAAAAAGAGATTGACTTTGATCAATTATTTATGGCTTCAACAGAAGGCTTATCTCAATTGATAAGAGAGATGTCCAGTCATTTGATCAGTGAGAAAGATCTTCCTTCCTTACCGATTCAGTGGGGGGGTAAAAAATTTACAAAAAAATTGTTCAAACAATATTGTGAAATCACTGAAAATATCAGTGAAAAAGAACTGTCAAAAAGGATCAAAGCATTCGGACATGGCCTTGAGACATCAAAAATATTTATCAACAGCGATGACGGCAATTTTGAAATTGATCATGGAAAAACCTATACGGTCAATAAAGTGTATAAAACCATTCATCGCGTTAAATTTTCTAAGTCTTAGAGGAAACAGCCTAATTATTTAAGAGATACTTTTTAAAACCTAAGGTGTCTATTGAGCTAAAACATTAGCAACCTTGAGTTTGAAGGAAGTATTTAAACGTGTTGCTGTAGGACTTCATGAACTACAAAAGAGCAAAAAAATCGCAGGCTGCAAAGAAGAATTAAACGGAAGGATTGGTTTCGGCCACGCGCAGAGCAAATTCAGCTCTCAAGGCCCTGAGTTTTTCTCGCGGGTCCTCCACCGTTTTGCTCATCTCTAAAGCCATCTCTTCGATGAAGCGACTGGGTTTGACTTGAATAAACTCTTTGCCTTTTTTTCGTCGATTGCTCCAACCCGCCGAAAGTTCAACGCCATAGCAGAGGTCACAGTTAAAGATTTGGCTGCTGAGATTGTTGACTTCAACAATTGGAGTGACATCAGGTTCTTAACCAGCCTTATAGCGACAAGTGTTTTGTTGAAAGGCACTTTTGCAAGAAGTTTTAGTTGTCAACGTTGTCGAAACCATTTTGTCACAACAAACTTTACGCCTTCAACCACTGGAGTGCCGGCGTGAATCGTTAGAGGGTTAACCTCACCGGATGGTAGAAGATTGTTCCAAACCACCGCCATACCTTGTCTAGGTAGGATAGTTTTTTCAATTGCTGAGAAATGAGTACCTCCTCCTTGAGCCACATTATTAAGGTACACCATAAAAGTCCAAGTTCTGTTCCCTCTCTCAGAGGCAAATCTGGTATATTCTTCACTGTTGGGTGCAAAATAATCGGTGTGTGATTTGAATTGTTCTCCCAAAAGATAACGTTGCAGTTGGGTACTCTCTGACAATTCAATAGCAATACCTAAGGTTTTTGAAATTCTTTGATCCATTGCCATAACTTTGGGGTCATTTAATAAAGCCAAATCGCAGGTTTGACTTGTACGAAAGGATAAATCCACATAAGTCTCATCTGCAAGCTTTATTGCACCTTTGTCTTCGGCTCGATTAAACTCCTGATCTGGCAAAGATACCGTGGAGGGGCGAAGTTGATGGTTTCCCAAATCGATAATCTCTTGACACTCCTTTGGGCTCATGAAGTCACCTATTAAATAGAGCTGCATTTTGCTGGTGATGACCTGAGAAACAAGGGCTGGATTCAATGGGTTTTGCAGAAACACCGCATTGTCAGGACTTGCATGACCTAGGCTTAAGTGGGGTGCCTTCGAAGAAGTAGGGCTGCTAGCGTAGATCGGTGCTCCTTGAATTGGTCTTGTATTTGACCATTGAACCCGGCTAGGGACAACGAGGGTTTTATGTAATGCTGACTTGATGACACTCTCGATAGAGATTGGATCAAAACCATTTTGTATCAAAGTGTTTTTGACACTATTTAAATCACATCCACGTGCCAAGTTCTCTCGCACCCAAGTAACCCATTCAGAGTGTTGATTTAATAATTTGAGAGAACTCATAATGTATTCCAATTCACTAGTGTCCGGTTTAATTTAAAGGACCCATTAGGAGAACTAATATCCATGGGGTTTTACAAGAATTTAGGGGTGTCCACGATTTGAAATTTGGTCTCTTCATGTGTAGGACTTCATGAACTACAAAAGAGTAAAAAAATCGCAGGCTGCAAAGCAGATTTAAACGGAAGGATTGGTTTCGGCCACGCGCAGAGCAAATTCAGCTCTCAAGGCCCTGAGTTTTTCTCGCGGGTCCTCCACCGTTTTGTTCATCTCTAAAGCCATCTCTTCGATGAAGCGACTGGGCTTGACTTGAATAAACTCCTTGCCTTTTTTTCGTCGTTTGCTCCAACTGACCGTTAAGGTATGTTGTGCTCTTGTAATGCCTACATACATCAATCGACGCTCTTCCTCAATTTTGGAAGCAAGGGTGTTGGCATCTGCCTCTAGATCTGAGTCGTTTTGAAAAGGTAACAAACCTTCAGAAACTCCAATCATGACAACGTGTGGCCATTCAAGCCCTTTGGCAGCATGAAGTGTTGAGAGGGTAACAACATCACTGTCTTTTTCTTTTTCTGTAAGGGTTGAAAGGATGGCAATGGTTTGAATGACCTCTAGGAGACTTTTCGTCTCTGTCAGCATGGAGGTGCTGTCAAAATCCTCCTTGACGCCACCACAACGCTTGGCCACCCACTCACAAAAATCAAGCACATTGGTCCATCTGTTGGCGGCAGCTTTTGCGTTGTCTTCCAAATCATAAAGGTGCTTTTCAAAATCCAATTCTTTCAACCATTCTTTTAAAAAGACAATGGCATCTGAATAGCCGCGAAGATGCTTGGCTTTGTACTCGAGGTCGTTGACCATTCTTCCAAATTCATGGAGACCTGCAATGGCTTTTGAAGACAGGCAAGTAGAAAGACTGTTGCTGAACAAAGCTTCAAAGAGTGAGAGCTTGAATTGACTCGAAAATTGCCCCAGTTGTTTCAAGGTTTGAGTACCAATGCCTCTTTTGGGTGTCGTGACAGCGCGCAAAAATGCAGGATCGTCTTTGTTGTTGGAGATTAAGCGCATCCAAGCACACAAATCCTTGATTTCTGCTCTATCAAAGAAACTTTGACCTCCAGACACTTTATAAGGAATTTGAGCTTTGCGAAAGGCTTGTTCAAGAATGCGGGCTTGGTGATTGGCCCTGTACAAAACCGCAAAATGTCGCCACTCGATAGTTTTCGCTGAGGGTGTTGAGTTGCTCGCATTGGATTTGATCGACAAAATTTTTGAAACAAGTCTTTCAGCTTCATGTTCCTCGTGGTCGGCCTGGGAAACCAACACCGGTGAGCCTTCTCCCAACTCAGAAAATAAAGTTTTCGGATAAATTTTAGGATTGAGTTGGATGACTTGGTTGGCTGCGCGCAAAATGGCGCCTGTCGAACGGTAATTTTGCTCTAATTTGATGACTTTTAAATTTGGAAAATCTAGGGGTAGACTTTTCAAGTTGTCTAGAGTTGCTCCCCTCCAGCCATAAATCGATTGGTCGTCATCACCCACCGCAGTAAAGCGGGCCTCTTCATGCCTTGGAAACCCAACCAAAAGTTTCAACAGTTCATACTGAGTCACATTGGTATCTTGGTATTCGTCAACCAGTAAATGTCGAAGCTGTGATTGCCAATATTCACGAACTTCTGGAAACTTTTGTAAAAGAGCAAGAGGAAGTTTCAGCAGGTCATCAAAGTCGACACTTTGGTATGCACTCAGACGCTCTTCATACTTTTGCATGACGACGGCCACTTGTCTTTCAGACTCGTTCGAAGCCAAAGCCAAGGCTTCACTGGAACTCAGTCCATTGTTTTTATGGGCGGAAATGGCCCATTGCCAACGTCTGGCAGTAGCCAGATCAGTTGTCGCTCCTGCATCTTTGAGTAAACTCAGTACATCGTCAGAGTCTAAAATACTGAATTGCTTATTGAATCCCAAGTGATGACCGTCTTGTCTAAGGATGCGTACGCCCAAAGAGTGAAAGGTACAGATAAGTACTTTTTGACCCTTAGCGCCCAGTAACTGTTTGGTTCTTGCGGTCATTTCTGCAGCGGCCTTGTTGGTGAACGTGATGGCCGCAATGCTTTCGGGTTTGAATCCGGATTGGATCAGGTGAACGATTTTGAAAGTAATGACTCTGGTTTTGCCCGATCCTGCGCCAGCAAGAACAAGCAAGGGGCCTTGTGAGTAAACGACGGCCTCATGTTGAGAAGGATTTAAGCCAGAAGACATGTATGTTGAATAATTATTAAGAACATTAGATAAAGTTGAATGTCGTCAGACAGCGTCGATCCTTACAGGCCCGATCCATTCAGACCCGAGCATGAGATGGTTTTTTTACGAACAAGTTGGGAAGTTGCCAGTCGATTCAACTTGATTTCAGTTGCTTCAAAATTGGCTAGAACAGCTCAGTTTTTGTATTTTTCACGGCCTTGTCTATTATATCGATTTGGTGTTGAATATCCTTTTGAAATTTTAGAATGGAGGGCCTTGAATTCAGCTTTAAACCGTCGGCTTGGTAAAGAACCGCAATACCTTTATCAACGACCTAAAATGGCTCCATTGGGTGATCCGCAGGTGGCTCCGTCAAGCGATCCGCGAACGACTTCATTGATTGATCCGCTACAGGCTCCAAAGCGCGATCCGTGACAGGCGCCATCAAGAACGCTTCAAGAGTGCCATTCAACTGATCTAGACCCATGCGCTTTTGTTTGTTCTGCGCTCACTAAAGGGTGTGTGGGTCAATATCGATCACCCAACGGTGCACGCTAGTAAAATCTCGACTCTTCAATTGCATCGATAACTTAAGTTCAAGTAAAAAACTTTGCAAGTATTTTCTGCTCTGGCTTTCAATCAGCAATTGCGCGCGCTCTAGGTTGGCGATCTTGCGCATGTTCATAGGAATTGGAGAGAAGACCAAGATATGCTCTAAGGTGGGCAACTGTCCACTCTTGACCATGGCGTGAAGGATGGAGTCAGCAAGAGCTTTGATTTCCAAGAGAAACTTCTGTGCATTTTCTTGTGAACGGGACTCTGCTTTGATCAAGGCTTGAGAGCAAAAGGGAGGCATATTGGCCAGTTGTCTTTCAAGCAGCTGATGGTTTGCAAATCCTGCGTAGTCGTGGTTTTTCAAAAACTCAAAAACAGGGTGTTTGGGGTTGAAGGTTTGAACCCATAATTCACAGTCTTGGCTGGAGTTGAAGTGGACATCTCGGCCCGAGCGACCTGCTGCTTGCATCAACAAAGCAAACAAGCGCTCCGTAGATCGAAAATCATTGGAATACAAAGCGCCATCAACTTCAAGCGCTGCAACCAGGGTCACGCGTCTGAAGTCGTGACCTTTGGCAATCATTTGGGTCCCGATGAGCACTTCAACTTCGCCGCTATGGACCCTGTCGAGTTGTGCTTGCAGGCTGCCCTTTGTCTTCGTAGAGTCTGCATCGATGCGCATGATCTGGATACGTTCGCTTTTAGCGTTGCTCAAATCCGAGAGGGCCTCCAAGAGCGTCTCCTCTATCCTCTCAGTTCCCATGCCAAGCATGGTGATGTCTTGATTGGAGCAGACGGGACATTTTTTCGGAACTTTTTGTGTGTCCCCACAGTGATGACAGCGAAGTGTTCGATCGGCTTTATGAAACACCTTGAACGCGCTGCACTGATTGCATTGACTTTTCCACCCGCAACCACTGCAATACAGCACAGGGGAGTATCCTCTTCGGTTGAGGAGGATGAGCACTTGTTGTGAGTTTTCAATTCTTTGTCTGATGGCCTTGAGCAAGGGCGGCGAGAACATGGTGTATTTCGGTTGAAAATTCATGTCCACGCGTTGGAGTTGAGGCAGACTTGCGTGGCCGATCCTGGAGGGCATTTCAATTCTGAGGTAACGCGCTCTTTTGGGCGTCGGCGTCTGCTCCATGCTGGCCACAGGCAATTGATCTAGGCTGTGGTACCAACTTTCTAGCGATGGGGTTGCTGAACCAAGAATCACTTTGGCTTTGGACTGCGCTGCCCTGTAGACGGCCAGATCCCTGGCGGAATATCGCGCACCTTCTTGTTGTTTGTAACTTGGGTCGTGTTCCTCATCGACAATGATCAACTTTAAGTTGGGAAGTGAGGTAAAGATGGACATGCGCGTGCCTAAAACGATCCTCGCTTGTCCTTGGTGGGCGGCAAGCCATGCGTTGAGCCTCTGAGCGGGTGTGAGCTCGCTGTGCATGATTGCAATGGCCCGCTCACCCACGCTTGATTGAAACCTTTGAAGGATTCTGTTTTCCAGTTGAGGTGTCAAGTTGATCTCCGGCACCATGATCAGCACTTGAGCCTGTGGCTCTTTGGAGAGCAAAGCCTCAATGCATTTCAGGTACACCTCGGTTTTGCCACTTCCAGTTGAGCCAAAAAGCAAAAAAGGGCCATCGTTGTTTTGTATAAGTTGGAACGCTTTTTCTTGTTCTGGGCTTGGTGTTGGGGACGCTGCAGGGCCGCGACCCTCGACCAAAGGGCTGGCTTGGTTCTTGGGCCCAGCATGTGTTGATTGCCACTTTTTAAGTCGCTTTTGAATTTGTTCGCCCGTCAAGGCTTTCAATTGCGTTGGCAAGGCTGCAATGGCAACTTCACCCAAGGAGCGTTGATAGTAGCTTGCTGTGAACTGAACCAAGTCGAGCCAATCCGCTTGAAGGGGGTCCAAGCCGGCAACGTGCGAAATGATGTCTTTGTACTTGATTTCTGAATCTTTGCGGCCGGGCGTCTTCAGATCTTGCGCCTTTTCATGCACCACGCCCAAGACCTCTCTTTTGCCAAGAGGGACCTTGACTATGCTACCCATGGGCAAGGGTAATTCAGAGGTATAACTTAACGGGCCATGTAAATTGCTATGGGCTGGCGTATGGATCAACACCTGAAGTATGTAGGTCATAGGATAGGTAATCTTACGCTTTAAATCTCAACAATTTATTTGAAACAATAGATAAGTCTTTGATTTTTAGTGCTTTTAGCAGGTCAAAACAAATCTGTGGATAACTTTGTTGATAGAGAAGCCAAAATAGTCAAGAATTGAGAACTTTCGATCAGAAGTGAGCCCCAAACGATCTTGTTGAGTTCTAAAAATAGCTATATAAAACAAATACTTAGAACAAAAATAGCACATATTTTGAATCAGAGAACTTTATACTTCCTTTTAAATATTTGTTGATTTAAATGTGAATAAGTCAAAAAAAGTTGATGATATTCTTGACTTTTTGTAGCAAGCTTGCATTAAAAAAAGCCTTCATCCTAGGCCAATCGAACCAAGCGTCCAACGCTTGGAATGTTGACCGTTGACAAGGCAAAAGGACTTACAAAGTTCTTTGGGACGCGACTTGCCTTTGATGTTTTGAGTAGTCGTGAACAGTTTTTACAAGGGTTGAGACGTGTTCAACTGGGGTGAATTGGCTGATACCATGACCTAAATTGAAGATGTGTGTCGGTCCAACTTGCTCTTTGTTCATGTGGGGAGTGCCAAAATGATCCAAGAGGGCTTTGACTTCCCTTTCAATTTGTTGGGGTGGCGCGAACAAAACATTGGGGTCCAGGTTACCCTGAATGGCTTTACCAGGACCACCAACTTCGCCACCGATGGCCTGTCTGGCCTTTGTCAAATTGACCGTCCAATCCAGCCCCAGAGCTTGACAATCCAAATCCTTCATTTCATCCAACCAAATACCCCCGCCTTTGGTAAAGACAATGCTTGGAATTTTTACACCTTCGTGCTCTTTAAGGAGCTGAGACAGCACACGCTTGGTATAGGCCAGGCTGAAGTTTTGAAAGGCGCCATCTGCAAGCACGCCGCCCCAGCTGTCAAAAATCATCACGGCTTGAGCGCCAGCTTGGATTTGCGTGTTCAAATAAAGTGCAACTGCGTCCGCATTCGTGGTCAACACTTGGTGCATCAAGTCGGGCCTGCTGTACATCAATTGCTTCACATGCCTGTAATCGTCTGAGCCGCCACCTTCAACCATGTAGCAGGCCAGGGTCCATGGGCTGCCAGAAAAGCCAATCAGGGGGACGCGGCCGTCCAAGGCTTTGCGAATGGAGCTCACTGCATCAAACACGTATTTCAATTTGCCCATGTCAGGCACATGCAGTTGTTGAACGGCGGCTTCATCGCGAATGACTTTTTCAAACTTGGGTCCTTCGCCTAGTGCAAAGCTCAAACCCAAACCCATGGCATCTGGAACCGTGAGGATGTCACTGAACAAAATGGCGGCATCCAAGGCATATCGATCCAAGGGCTGCAGCGTGACCTCGGTTGCATAGTCAACGTTGGTTGCAAGTCCCATGAAGCTTCCCGCTTTTGAGCGGGTGGCACAGTATTCTGGGAGGTATCGGCCCGCTTGTCGCATGAGCCAAATGGGTGTGTGATCGGTGGCTTGACGCCAGCAAGCCTTTAAGAAGGTGTCATTTTTGAGAGCTGGGTACATATGGACGGGTCAAATTCAGGAAAGACGTTTAAAAAGTTCGGTAGGGCATGCTGCTGTTGAAAGCTGGCCATATATTACTTTAAAAAACACCTCACCCTAACCAAGAAAATCCTGAGTCAGACCCATCCACAGACAACACCGGCCGAGAGACCTGCTTTTTTAAAATTCTTCAAGCGCCTTTAAAATTTCTTGTTCGGTGACAAATTCGGATAAAAAGCGAGGCGCTTGACCTTTCTTTAGCAAAAGGTAGACAGGTACACCATTACGGCCTAACTCGTTCAAAGACCGAGTGATGGCGGGGTCTTGACGGGTCCAATCTGCTCGAAACAGCGATACCTTGTGGGCTTTGAAGGCTGTTTGAACGCTGTTTTTTTGAAAAGTCAGTTTGTTGAATTGGCAACTGAGGCACCAAGCAGCGGTGTAGTCGACAAAAACAGGCTGGCCTTGTGCCAGTTTTTCTTGGACCGATTGAGCCGACCAAGTCTGCCACGGCAGGTCTTGGCTCGCGCTTGAGGCTTGTTCAGTTTCTATCGCTGTGTTGGGGGTGTTGGTCCTCTCACTCAAGGAAGTGAAAGTGGATTCAGCAGAGGATCTGACCCCAATGATCCAGGCCGTTTGCAACAAAATGAACAGCGCCAACAGCAAGAAAGCTATTTTTGTGGACACGGTTTTTTCTGGGGCGTGAGATTTGTGTCGCAGACTGAACGCCCATGCTGCAGCGCTTAGATTCAACAAAAGCATCAATTCAAGAACCATCGCTGTCAGGCCCACTTGTTGCGCCAACACCCAACAAAGCCATAAAACGGTCAAGGCCATGGGAAATCCAAGGCAAGCGCGAAAGGTCAGCATCCACGGGCCTGGCTTAGGGATGAGTTCAGCGGTTTTTGGGAGCCAACCGATCAGTAAAATTGGAAAGGACAAACCCAAAGCCAACATAGAAAACAAAAGCATGCCTTGCCAAGCAGGTAGGGTGAAGGCCAAGCCGATCGAAGCGCCCATGAAGGGCGCAGTGCAAGGAGAAGCGATTAAAACGGACAAGGCGCCGCTTAAAAACGATTCGATCAAGGGGTTTTTTGAGCCCATAGAACTCAAAAATTGAGGAATGCTTTGCTGAATTTCAAAAACACCCCAAAGGTTCAGGGCAATCAAGGTGAACAGAAGGCATAAAAAAACAACAAAGATGGGAGATTGCAATTGAAACCCCCATCCCAACTGCGCGCCACCTGCGCGAAGGAGCAAGATGAGGCCCCCTAGCGACAAAAGTGTGATCCAAATGCCTAGTGCGTAAGATTCAGCTAAAAACCGAGTTCGATGAGGGTCTTCTTTCTCTTTTGGCAGGAAGGACAGTGCCTTGATGGCCAAAACCGGCAAAACACAAGGCATTAAATTCAAGAGCAAACCACCTGCAAAAGCGCTTAAAAGTGCGATCAAAAGACTGGCCAAAGCAAGGCTGCTGGGTGCTGTGTCTTGTTCAGTTTGAAAAGCCGGTGGTGCTTTGGCCCATGGATCGGCTTGGGTCGCCTCAATGGCCGCTGTGGGCCAAGGCGTTGTCATGTTGACCACAAGGCGATAACTTGTAGGGGGCTTGCTATCAGCATCGAGATCGATCATCAGCAGTGACCATTGTGTTGGACTTTGCGCTCTGAGCTCTGAGACAGGCCAGTCAAGTGTCCATTCCTCTTTGTTCCAGCGTTGTGCGGCTTTGACCTGTTCAAGCGTGAGCGTTTTGAGCAGCTCCCCTTGTTCTGGAAAGAGATCAAAAAGATGGCCTCGACTCGACATGGGAAGGCCTTGGACCTGAATGCTCAAGGGCGAGTCTTGCCGATGGGCATAGGCCAAGGCCCGAGCAGACGTGAGCTCTTTGGCTTGTGCCTCCAAAACAGCTTGCGCCAATGGGTTGCCCGTCGATGATCGACGGTCTTCAGGCAAGGTGATGTTGAAGTCCCCTTCTTGAGGGATACACTCTTGTCGGCAGACCAACCAAGAGGCGTGCAATTGAATCACGGTGGGTGCTGAGGTTTCTTTTAGGGGCTTTTGTAAAAATAAGGGTGCCAACAGCGTCACTTTGTTGGTGAAGCCATAATTGATGAGCTCTCCCAAAGCAATGCGTTCAGGTCTTGGCCAAAGGGTCTCTCCCACTTTGACGCCCTCGGGGCTTGTCCAGGTCAATTGTGTGGCCAGCCCCGCATCGCCAGGATTTTTCCAATAGGTGTGCCATTCAGGCGCATGTTGGATTTCAAGTGCGAGCCATTGACGAGCTTGGGGTGAGTTGTCGAGCAGGCCTGTTGGCGCGTAAAGTCTTAGGACCGCACTGACTTGTTCGGTTTTGACGGTGTTGGAGACGAAAATATTTTTGGTGCTTGCGTGGTTAGACCATTGAGCCCAAGACGACGCGTTGATGAGCAAAAGGGCCACAGCACTTGTTCTCAACACACTTGGGTTCAAGGGCAAAGTAAGCCATTTTTTAAGTTGAGAGAAAATACGATTGAAGCTTTGCATGTAGGTATCTAGGTGTCTTTATGGAACAAAAATGAACAACAATTCAAAATACTGGTCGGATTTAAGTACAAAAGATTTTGACGCTCTTGCCATTGAATCCTTTCTTGTGGTCTTGCCCATTGGAGCGACCGAGCAACACGGGCCGCATTTGCCTTTGTCGGTGGATTGTCTGATTGTCCAAGAAATCATAGCCACTGCGTTGAATGGATTGGAAAAAGAGACGCCGGTCCTGGTCTTGCCAACGCAAAAGGTGGGCTTGAGCACGGAGCACCGAGACTTCAAGGGAACTTTAACCCATTCTCCCGAATTGGTGATACAAATCTGGATGGAGTTGGCGGATTGTTTGGCGCGCACGGGCGTCAAAAAACTGTTGCTCTTTAACTCGCATGGCGGCCATCAGGGCTTGATTGACCTGGTCGCCAGGGAAATAAGGGCCAAGCATGGCATGCTGGTGTACAGCTCAAGTTGGTACCAGTTGCCCATCGAGCAAAGCATTTTGGACCTGTTCGATGCAACCGAGCACCGATTTGGCATACATGCCGGCGCCATAGAAACCTCGATCATCTTGGCATCGCACCCAGAATTGGTGGACACCAGCGCTTTTCAAAACTTTACCTCTTCAGCACAGGACAGATCGCAAAAATACCCGATTTTGGGCAACTCAAAAAGTGCCAAGTTGGGTTGGATGGTTCAAGATTACAACAGCAGTGGTGCGGTTGGGGATGTGCATCAAGCCAGTGCCCAGAAAGGCAAAGCGCTGTTGGACGGCGCAGGCTTGTGTTTGAGTCAGTTGATGTTGGAGATCTTGAGTTTGCCGCAGACCACGATCAACACTTAAGGGAGGCATGCGCTTTGGCGCATGCCCAGGCTCATGCCAGCCCTTCTTGTTTGATTGTCAGTGCCTCCCACCTTGCGAGCAAGTCTGCGATGCTGGTATCGAGTTGGTTCAACTCTTGGGCCAAGTCACGGGCCTTGAGGGGCTCATGCTGAAAGAGGCTTGCATCGCTCAGCAGTTGATGGATGGCTTGTTGTCGGGTTTCTTTTTCTGCCATCAACGCGGGCAATGCATCCAATTCCTTTTGTTCCTTGAAAGACAGCTTGAGGGCGACTTGCGGTTTAACTTTTGAGGCCGATGGCGTCGCAGCAAGGGCTGACCCTTCTGACATCTTGAGGCTGTCTTTGGGTGGTGTCTTTGAGGGCTGAGTGGTAGAGGCTATTTCTTTGGAGCGTTGAGCTTGTATGAGCCAGTCTTGTACCCCGCCTTCGTACTCTCTCCAACGACCGGAGTTTTCATAGACCAGTGTGCTGGTCACGACTTGATCGATGAACGCTCGGTCGTGGCTAACAATAAAAACCGTGCCGTCATAATTTTGTATGAGCTCTTCAAGCAATTCCAAGGTGTCGATGTCAAGGTCGTTGGTGGGCTCATCTAAAACAAGGACGTTGGCCGGTCTGGCAAAGAGCCTTGCCAAAAGCAAGCGGTTTCTCTCTCCACCTGACAGGCTTTTAACGGGCGAATTGGCTCTGGCTGGGGAGAACAGAAAATCGGTCAAATAGCTTTTGACGTGTTTCTTTTGTGTCCCTATCTCAATCCACTCACTGCCAGGACTGATGAAGTCCACCAAACTGGCATTGAGGTCGAGCGTTTCTCGGTGCTGATCAAAATAGGCCACAGAAAGTTTGGTACCCAGTTTGATGTCACCACTGTCGGGTTGTAGTTCGCCGAGAATGAGTTTGAGCAAAGTTGTTTTTCCAGCGCCGTTGGGGCCGATGATGCCGATCTTGTCGCCCCTCAAAAGGGTGGCGCTAAAGTCCACCACGATATCTTTTTGGGCGCCTGGATTTGAAGCCGCTGGGTCGGGATATGACTTGTATACTTTATCCAAAACCGCAACGAGTTTGCCACTCGGCGCGCCCTTGTCAATTTCAAGCTTGACTTGCCCAACCACATCGCGACGAGCTTGTCGCGAGGCTCGGAGTTCTTCCAGTCTTCCGATTCGACTCTGACTGCGCGTGCGTCTTGCTTCAACCCCTTTGCGAATCCAGATCTCCTCTTGTGCCAACAGTTTGTCGGACTTCGCTTGAATGACCGCTTCTTGAGTCAATTGTTCTTGCTTGATCAATTGATACTTTTCAAAGTTGCCCTCATACGACAGGAGTTTTCCACGGTCGAGTTCTACGATTCTTGTGGCCACCCGGTCCAAAAAAAACCGATCGTGGGTAATGGCAAGGATGCTGCCCTTGAAGTCAATCAGCAAGTCTTCGAGCCAAACGATGGAGTCGATATCGAGGTGGTTGGTGGGCTCATCCAACAAAAGAACATCAGGGGCAGTGACCAATGCTTGAGCAAGGGCCACGCGCTTAGATTGTCCGCCACTCAGGGTGTTGACCATTTTATTGGGGTCGAGTTTGAGCCTGTTGATGGTTTCGTCCACACGCTGAGACCAGTTCCATCCGTCACGCAGTTCAATCTTGTTTTGCAGCTCATCAAGATCACCTTCTCCCAACGAATATTGATCAATGAGCTCAATGACATCGCGCAGGCCTTCGCTAACGGATTCAAAAACAGTTTGACTGGGGATCAAAATGGGCTCTTGAGCAACGTAAGCCAATTTAAGCCCTTGCTGCATCTGCACATGCCCATCGTCGGGTGACTCAAGGCCTGCGAGGATTTTTAACATGGAGGATTTGCCGGTCCCATTGCGACCAATCAAACCTACCCTTTCTTGTTGTTCTATGGCGAAATCGACGTGATCTAAGAGTGGTACGTGACCAAACGCGAGCTGTGCTTGTTGAAGTTGTATTAATGACATGGCGTTATTATCGATGCTATAGGCCACCAGAGCCAGCGTCCCCGAAGGTGTTGAAGACTTGATGCACGCCTTTGACCAAAACGAGGCACACCTTAAAAAGTTTTGTTGAAGTGCTTGAAACTCAAAGTGTTTAGCATTACAATGGAGAGCTTCGCTTTCGATAAGTAAAACGATTGAGAGTAGAAAAAGGCCCTAAGCCTTGACAGGTTATAAAATAAAATGTCATAATCT
>CAIMNS010000234.1 GCA_903842945.1 uncultured Burkholderiales bacterium | reverse complement strand
GAATTTTCATAGTTTTCTTCATGAAACAGTTTTACGGGGGTTGAACTTTGACGCTAGAGCAAGTTCTTGAAACAACTTCAATTCTTCAGGTGAAACTTCATTAGGTGTTTCAATATGAACTACTGCGAATAGATCGCCTCTGGCTACCTGACCTTCAGATAAACCCCGACCCTTAATCCTTAATTTCTGGCCGTGGCGAGTGCCGACAGGAATCGTTAACATCACTGAACCTTCTAAAGTTGGTATTTCAATTTCAGAGCCCAATACAGCCTCCCACGGAGCAAGTGCTAATTCAACGTACAAGTCAATTCCACCGGGTTTCAATAAAGCATGAGGCTTGAGCTCAACATGCAAATAAATATCCCCATCTACGCCGCCGTTAAAACCTTTCCCGCCCATGCCGCGTAATCTAATTTTTTTACCTTGATTAACACCGGCTGGAATACGAACTTCAAGTTCACGCTCTTTTCCGTTGTCCATCAATTTCAGCATAAGATTTGTCCCTTGAAGCGCATCATTCAATGTGATTTGGACGACATCCTTAAAGTCGCGTCCCGGAATCGACTGATCTCTTGTACTGGCATTTCCAGAGCGACGTCCAAGCGAAGCCAATAAGTCGGCCAAATCCATTTCATCAAATTGCGTTTCTGAACCTGTATATTGATCTCGCCACTGCGGCGGGGGTGAAAAATTGGACCCCACTTTAGATTGGCCTAAAGCATCGTAAGCTGCTCTTTTCTCAGGATTTTTCAGTGTTGCATAAGCTTCAGCAGCATCTTTAAATTTACTTTCAGCATCTGCAGCTTTTGACATATCAGGGTGATGTGCCCTAGCTAATTTGCGGTAGGCCTTTTTAATCTGGTCAAGATCTGCATCGCGTGAAATTCCAAGAACTGCGTAATAGTCTTTGTATTTCATAGCCGCCACTCTTTGCGATGCCATGGCTTTCTGCTAAAATTCAAACTTAGAAAAGTAGATTTCATTTCATCAAAAAACGATTCGAACATGTAAATTTTTCTAAATATTTAATTGGCAGGCCAGCTCTACTGGTGCATCAAGGCCTTATCTAAGCAATCTTCAATCTGCTTGAAGTATTCAAGTCCATCTGAGCTAAGATTTAAAATTTTCGTATTCAGATCACCCTGGTCTACTTCAAGAAATATCAACCCTAAATCGTTTAATTTATGAATTTGGTGATGCACTGTAGAAATAGAACCTAACTTGCGCATTTGACAAGCCTCTTTGACAGTTAGAGGTTTACCTGTTTCACAGTGAATAGCAATTTGCTCCAAGAGATGTTGCTCATTGAGTGTCAGAGTTCGCAAGCTTTTATTTGGCTTATTTGCTAGAGATATTTCCAAAAATTGCATATACAAGTGATGCGTATTTGACTTCTTAAAAGTAGGCATTGGATTTTCAATCTCATCTGAAACCGCTAAAAGCTGGGTTAACTCGTCGTTACTGAGAAGCGGCTTTCTGGTATTCGACATGTAGTTCGTTGAATTCATTTCATTCTCCTTTGGAGTCACTAATGCTTAGGCTTATCAACAAGGCTTTAGCATTCTGATTTTTCATCCTATCCGAAACCTGCTGGGATTCGCACGTCTGCATCTCGCTCTGGTTTGTCTTGTATTTACACCTACACTTCAGAATCATTGAAACTAGCCAAAATAGTTCCCAAGGCAAAACTCTCACTATTGGGAATCAATATTTTTTCAATGTACCCATCAGCGGGTGCTTCAATATCAATCGTTGCTTTAACCATCACAACTGTGACCAATGCCTGACCCTTTTCGACCTGTTCATTTTCAGCAACAAGCCACTTCTCTAGCAAGGCCTGCGCATTGTCTTGAGCACCATCCCAAGCTGCATCGTCAAGCTTGATCTCAATCACCACAATTCCAATAGCGCCATTTTCTTGACCATTAATTCTTGAGCAGCAAGAACAATGTTGGAGACTTGCGGAATGACAAATTGCTCCAAAGGCCGACTATAAGGAATTGGCACATTGGGAACTGCAAGCCGTTTAATGGGCGCTTTCAAAGAAATAGAGTCAAGGTTTTCAGCGATGACTGCAGAGATTTCGCCACTCAAGCCGAAGCCTAAATAGTCTTCATCCACAATCAACAAACGACCTGTTTTGCGTACTGATTTCAGCACACTCTCGGTGTCCATGGGTACCAGTGTTCGCAAATCAATGACTTCAGCATGAATGCTCTGCTCTTCTAAAACTTTGGCGGCCAACACTGCCTTTTGCACCATTTGGCTGATGGTCACAATGGTGATGTCAGATCCTTCAGTCACAAAATTGGCTTTGCCAAAAGGCAAAACATACAAGTCTTCTGGCACCGCATTGCTGCTGCCCTCAAAGAACGCCATCCATGGCAGGCCCATGATGCCCTTGTGGTACATGAAGATGACGGGGTTGTTATCTCGAATTGCCTGAACCATCAAGCCCTTGGCATCGTAGGCATTGGAAGGCACTACCACTTTGATGCCCGGCATGTGCGCAAAGATTGAATACAAACATTGGGAGTGCTGTGCGGCATCGCCGTATCCTCCGCCAATGGCAGTGGTAATGACCACCGGCAGGCTCACATG
>CAIMNS010000233.1 GCA_903842945.1 uncultured Burkholderiales bacterium | reverse complement strand
GGGCGTTTAAAAATAACCGTCTTTCTTTCTCTTCTCCATCGAGGCCTCGGAGGTTTGGTCGTCCATGCGTGTCGCACCTCTCTCACTCACATGCGCACTGAGGGTCTCGATGACAATCTCCTCAGGGCTTGCCGCCGTGCTCAGAACGGGACACGTGCAGGTGATGTCCCCAACGGTTCGAAAGCGCACGTTTTTGCGTTGAATCTCTTCGCCAGCAAGGGCTGGCGTGAGGGACGTCACCGGTACCATCAGCCCACGTCGTTCAACGACGTCTCTTTCGTGAGTGTAGTAAATGGAGGGCAACTCGATGTGCTCTCTTGCAATGTATTGCCAGACATCCAATTCGGTCCAGTTGGAGATCGGAAAGACCCTGAAGTGTTCTTGAGGGTGCAGTTGGGTGTTGAACAAGGTCCAAAGCTCGGGCCTTTGAGACTTGGGTTGCCAAGTCCCAAAGCTGTCTCGGTGAGAGAAGATGCGTTCTTTGGCACGGGCCTTTTCTTCGTCGCGTCGGGCGCCACCGATGAGCGCATCGAACTTGAATTCTTCGATCGCCTCCAAAAGGGTCACCGATTGATGGACGTTTCTGGACTCATCGGGGCGTGAGAGCCGCACGGTGCCCCGCGCCATCGAGTCCTCGACCGAGCGCACGATCAACTCGGCACCGAGTTGCTGGGCTCGGTGGTCTCTGAAGGCGGTCACCTCGGGAAAGTTGTGACCGGTGTCGATCATCAACAAGGGGTAAGGGATGCGGCCCACGCCAAAGGCTTTTTCTGCGCAGCGCAGCATGACCAAAGAGTCCTTGCCTCCAGAAAAGAGCAAAGCGGGACGCTCAAAGGCCGCAGCGACCTCGCGCAAGATGAAAATCGTCTCTTGCTCCAAGCCATCCAAGTGGGATTGACTGAGGGTGTGAACACCTGAGGGCTCTGGCTGCTTGTGCGGCGTCTTTGAAAGGGATTGCGTCATTGTTGGCGTCATGGATTGCGCTAGGGTTTGCGTTAGAGTTTGTAAGGTCGTTGTCGTTGAGCTTGTCGTGGGGGTTGATGAGTTTTGAATGCTTAAGAAGTGGACCCAAAGTGGACCTAAAGTGGACCCCAAGCGTTCTTTAGGACTTGCTCACATGCAGGCCGCATTCTTTGGCGTTTTCGTCCTCCCACCACCACCTGCCAGCCCGGAACTCCTCGCCCATGCTGATGGCCCGTGTACAAGGCGCGCAACCGATGCTTGGGTAAAACTCATCGTGAAGGGGGTTGTAGTCCACCTGGTGCACTTCAATGTAGTGCCAAACATCCCCCCAGGTCCAATTCACCAAGGGATTGACCTTGGTCAAGCCTTTGCTGGAGCGTTCAGCCTCGTCGAGCAAACCCACCTCGGACCTGGCACTCGACTGCTCACGTCTCAAGCCCGTGATCCAAGCCCTTTGGCCCTTCAGGGCCTGCCCCAAGGGTTTGAGTTTTCTGACATCACAACAGGCTTTTCGGTCTTCAGGGCTTTGGTAGATGGCCCCTTGTCCTTTGGTTCTCAAAAAATGCAGCACCTCTTGAGCTTGGGGTCGATGGACCTCGATGGGCAACTTGGAGCGAGCTTGCGTTCGCTCTAAAAGCGCCAAGGTCTGGTGGTGCAAAGCCCCTGTCTCCAACACAAACACCGGTAAATTGAGACCCAAGGACTCGATCATGTGGGTGATCACCACATCCTCTGCACCCAAGCTAGAGGCTTGTTTGAGGGGAGAGAGATCTTTGGCAACGGTTTTCAAGAGGTCCAAACTCTCTTGCAAGTGCGCTGCGTAGGCTTGGCTGGGTTGCGCCCAACGCTCAAACGCCATGGCCCGAGCGCGGGTAGGGGCATGGGCAGAGGGCGTGAAAGAAGAGGGAGTTAAAGTGGAGTGCATGCGTTGAGCCGGTGAAGCGGTCCCGTGACTTATCTAGAGAAGTGCGGTTGTGAGTGAAGCGCATCCCCTTGGTAAAAGGACGTGAAGCGCTTGAGGGTGCTCTTGGCCACTTGCTCGCTTTGATCTTCGCGCAGCACGACACTGGTAAACCCCGTTCTTTGCATGTGCAGCACCTGGTCGACCAACACATCCCCCCTGGCTCTGATGTCGGCCTTGAAGCCTCTGCGTCTTCTCAGGAGAACCGCTTGGGAGTAAGCGCGCCCGTCGGTGAATTTGGGGAAGTTGAGTTCGATGCGCTCAATGCCCTCAAGGTCCATCTCGCTCAAGTCGCAGTCGTTGCTCAAGTTCAGGGTGTTGACACCATCGGCGTCCAGGAAAGGGGTGTTGGTGAGCGCATCGGCGGCGCGGGGCAACTGGCGGCTAGAGAGGATGTGCATGGCAAGGTTTCAGTGAGCGGTGGGTTCTAAGGCGCGAGCGTGGCGAGCATCGTTGGCGGCGTTTTTGAAGGCCTCCAAGCCCACACGCTCCAAGCACGCGATAAAGCTTTCTTTGTGATGTCTGACGCTCACGTAAAAGGACAAGACCGACTCGATCACGCCCAAGACTTCGTGTGCAGAAAACGATGGGCCGACCACTTTGCCGGGCTTGGGGCTGCCACTCAAGTCCGAACCGTCTGAGCCGCCGAGCGTGATTTGGTACCACTCTTGGCCGTCCTTGTCCACGCCCAAAATACCGATGTGACCACTGTGGTGGTGGCCACAAGAGTTGATGCACCCGGAGATGTGAAGGTCGATGGGGCCTAAGTCTTCCAACTCGTCCAAGTCTTGAAAGCGCTCGGTGATGGCGTTGGCCAAAGGAATGGATCTGGCATTGGCCAAGGCACAGTAGTCACCCCCTGGGCAAGCAATCATGTCGCTCAGCAAGCCGATGTTGCCTTGTGCCAGCCCCAAGGCCTGTGCTTCGACGTAGAGCGCTGGCAAGTCTTCGGCATGCACCCAAGCCAAGAGCAAGTTTTGGCTGTGCGTCACACGTGCCTCAGCGCCAGAGTACTTGTCCATCAAGTCTGCGGCACGCTCGAGTTGTTCGGGTAAGGCGTCGCCAGGGGCCAGTCCCAAACGTTTGAAGGACAAGGTCACTGCGCGCAAGTTTGGGTTTTGGTGAGGGGCCACATTGTGCTCAAGCCACTGGAGGTAGCGCTTTTGCGTGTGCAAGTCAGCAGGGATGCTGGGCTTGTCGGTAGCGGGCAAGTTCTTTGGCGGCACAAAGGAAGCACGCACGCGCTCCAACTCATCTTGGGTGATGGTATGGGGAGCAAGGTCGTCATTCAGAATGCGCTCAAACTCTTCTTGCACTTCTTGGGTGAATTTTTCATGCTCGGCTTTGACCAATATTTTGATCCTGGCTTTGTAGATGTTGTCACGCCGGCCAAAACGGTTGTAGACACGCACGATGGCTTCGAGGTAATTGATGATTTGGTTCCAGGGCAGGAAGTCACAGATCACGGTGCCCGTGATGGGGGTGCGGCCCATGCCGCCACCCACCAGGACTTTGAAGCCGAGTTCGCCCAGGGCGTTTTTTTCTAAAAAGAGGCCCACATCGTGCCAAGCGGTGGCGGCACGGTCTTCTTTGGCGCCACTGATGGCAATTTTGAATTTGCGCGGCAGGTAAGCGAACTCAGGGTGCAAACTGCTCCACTGCCTGAGGATCTCGCCAAAGGCTCTAGGGTCGGCGATCTCGTCGATCGCCACCCCAGCGAGCTCGTCGCTGGTGATGTTACGGATGCAGTTGCCACTGGTTTGGATGCCGTGCATGTCCACACTGGCCAAGAGGTCCATGACATCGGCACTGTCAGAGAGTTGGATCCAATTGAATTGAACGTTTTGCCGAGTTGTGAAATGCGCGTAGCCTTTGGTCAAAGGCGGAGAGAAGACCGCTTTCATGCCGGGCTTGGTGGGGTTCATGGGATCGATGGCGTTTTGTGTGGCTTGAGCTTTTGCAAAAAGCGCGTCGTCCGGGCGATCGTAGTCGCGTGCAATTTTGGCCAGCACGCGAATTTGTTTTGAGGAGAGCTCGCCGTAAGGCACAGCCACACGCAACATGGGTGCGTAGCGCTGGAGGTACCAACCGTTTTGTAGCCTGAGAGGCTTAAAGTCATCGTCGGTCAAGGTGCCGTTCAAGTTGCGCTCGAGTTGATCGCGGTACTGCTGTGCACGGGACTTGACGAATTCGCGGTCAAAGGGGGTGTATTGGTACATTGAATTAACTTAAAACTAATTTACTTCCAGCCCAAGTGAGCAAGACGCTCAACAAGAGACGAATGACTCTTTCTGGTGTTTTGGTGACCAAATGCGCTCCCAGCCAAATGCCAGGCACCGAGCCCAAGGTCAGTTTGGCTAAAAGAAGCCAATCCACAGAGCCTATGGAGGCGTGACCGAGTCCTGCCACCAAGGTGAGCGGCACTGCATAGGCAATGTCGGCTGCAACGATCCGGGGCAAGGGCAGTCTAGGGTACAAGATCATCAAAACGGTGACCCCAATGGCGCCAGCGCCAACCGAGGTCAAGGTCACCAAACCACCAATCAACACGCCAAAAGCAATGGTCAAAAGCGGGTGTTTCGTGTCGCTTGGGTCGCTGTCCCATTGTAATTCATCCGACGGCCCTTCTTTGGAGATGGCTAGGGTCGTGTGGGAAGGGGTTTCAAGCCTCCATTCACCCATCACAGCCGCTTGAGCGGCAATGCTGATGGGGGTCTTTTTAGGGGACTTCAAAGCTTTGTAGAGCAGGGACAATGCCGTCAGTAAAAGTGCGACCCCTAAGGTTTGCGTGATCAAGTGCTGCATCTCTTTGGAGTCCGCACCCCATTGGTTCAACAGGTACAAGGTCACCAAAGACGCGGGAATGCTCCCGATGCACAAGGTGATGACCACTCGCCATGGAACGAGTCGTCTCCTCCATAGACTGAAGGTGCCAGAGGACTTGGTGATGGCGGCAAAGAGCAAGTCCGTGCCCACCGCCATGTGCGGTTTGACGCCGAGAAAGAAAATTAAAATAGGGGTCATGAGTGACCCCCCGCCAACACCTGTGAGGCCGACCACGGTACCCACAAAAAACCCCGCTAGGACAAAGTAAAGATCGTTCATGGCCTTTATTTTGAGGGTTGGCCTTCATAACTGCAAATATCTTTTTGTCGTTTACTTATAACTTTATGTAATAAGTGAGTGAAAGCAGTGCTGCTGCTTTCAGGGGTTCTTTAGAAAACGATCGGTGCCGATGGCTTGAATCAGTCGCTTGGGCAGGGGACTGGGTTCATGGGTGATCAAGGCGCAAAGGTGCTCCGCCAAGACGCCACTCATGCTCAAGCCCCGTGAGCCCAAGGCTGTGCAAACCAAGAGGCCCGGCAGCTCTGGGATGAGGGCGCCAGCGAGCGGCAAGCGGTCGTGGCAGGTCGAGCGCACGCCACTCCAATCCATGAGAGGCGCTGTGTCCTTGATGCGCACGCCTGGAAGAAGGGCCTTGAACTTGTGCAGATTGCTTTGACGGCTTTGAGGGGTGTTTTCGATAACGGCGAGGTCTCTCTCGTAGCTCGAGCCGATGCAAAAGAGTGGCGGTGTGGCGTGAAGGCTTGGCAAATCGTTTGAATTGGCGTTGGCCTCTGATGGGGTGGGTTGAGCGCCCTTGTGCCCAGTCGGCAACAGGTGGCCCACCCAACTCGATTGACCATTGACTGCAAAGCTTGGGAGCGCGCCGTGTTGCAGGTCCAAGTCTTTCATCTGGCCCACACTCAGTTGCCCTTTGATGGCTTGAAGGGGCCAAGTTTGGACCCGTTCATGTGTCTTTTGTAAAACATCAGCAGCCCCAGGCCCCGTGAACTTCATTCTCTCCAACACCAAGCTTGGGGTGGACACCGAGGAGGTCAAGATCAGGTGTCGGGCTTCATGAACTTGCAACGAAGCTTGCGTGCCCATGGAGCGGGTATGAACGCTCCACGTGCACGTGGGCTTGGAGCGTTCATCCAGGTGGCCTTCCAGCAGGCAGACTTCACTGAGTGCTGAGATGTGGATGTTTGGGTGATCCAGCAGGGCTGCCAAAAAGGCTTGGACATCGACCCAGCCGGCTTTTTCATGAAACAGCAGCTCAGAGGACGGGCCCTCTGAGTCTGGGCCTTCAAGGCAAGTGGACTCGATGTCTGTGCATGGGCGAGACCAATGCAGCATCCATTCGGTGTTCAGGGCTTGGGGTGCAGCAGATGCTGGGCTTCTTGAGGGCCCTTCGGTGCTCGGGCTGGTTCGCTTGGAGGGTTTCTTTTTTTCCAGCACACCCACGGTGTCAAAGTCACAGGTGGCCAAAAGGCCCAAGTCGCTTGCAAGCGTGTCCAGCAACACGCGAATACCCGCGCGGGTCATTTTGGATTGCAAGTTGTCATCTCGCGAGTTCATCGGATGAAAGAGGCCGTAGGGCAAACCATGCGCCCCGTGGCTCAGGGGTCTCGGGGGTGAATTCAAGGAGGTCTTTGCTGTGTGCACAGAGCTTTGTTCAGCGCTTTGTTCAGCGCTTTGTTCATCGCTTTGTTCAGCCTTGTGTTCTGTGTTCTTCACCCTGAGTGGTTGGTGTTGATCGATCACCCTGACCATAAAGCCCCGCAAAGCCAGCGCTCTTGCCGTCGTCGCACCTGCAAGCCCGGCCCCAACCACCACCACCTCTTCAAGGGGGGCTTGCCTGTCATTTGACGACTCGCTTTGAAGTGCTGGGCGTGGCGCGTGCATCTGCGGCTGCCAGGGGGGTGAATACTGTGCGAGAAGGGCCTCACGTTTAGGGGGCAAACCTTCTCTTTTTTCACACACAAAACCCGCCCTTTGCAAGCTTTCTCTCACCTCCTTGCCCACACTCCAGGTGCTGGCTTTGGCGCCCCATTTGGCGTGTGAGGCCATGCCCTTCATCGTCAAGTCGCTCCACATTTGGGGATTTTTTTGAGGGGCAAAGCCATCCAAATACATGCTGTCAAAGTAAGCGGACAAGTGTTGGAGCATGTCTTGCACTTGCCCGATGCAAAGCGTCAGATGAACAAAGCCATGGGCCAAGGTGAGACGGTGAAAACCTGGCGTGAGTCCCCAGTAATGCTGAACCAGCTCTTCGCCCAAGGGCCTGAGCTCCTCAAAGGGCTGGGTGCTGCGCAAGATGTCATGCGCTGAGACCGGGTAAGCCTCGATGGACACATAGTGCAAGTGCTTGGGGGCAAAGGGGTCTTTGAGCCATGCGTGGTAAGTGGCCAAAAAATTCAAGCCTAGACCAAAACCCGTCTCCAAAATGCTCCACTGCTCGAGGTGCTGCCATAGGGGTTGGGGCCCCAAGAGCCCACATCCCGCCAAGAACACATGTCGAGCCTGGTCCAGACCCGACAAGGGGCCCGTGCCTTTGGATCGGTAGATGTCCTTGAACCGTTCGTTGAAGGGGGAAGATTCCGAGTTCCAAGTGACGGGTTCAAAGCTTTGTAAAGCAGCTTCTTGGGCCTTGGGGTCCAGCCTTTGGGCGAAGCTGTCGGTTTGGGGCGTGTTCAGATCCAAAGGATCTTAGCCCCTGGGTGACCCGTCACCATCAAGCAAGGTTTCAGCTGGGAGCCGCATCGGTAGGGGGGACATAGCCTTGCGCTTCATCTGCGCCATCACCAAAGAAGTGTTTCTCCATTTGACGAGCCAAGTATTGACGTGCTCTCAGGTCTGCCAAATTGAGCCTGTTTTCATTGACCAGCATGGTTTGGTGTTTCAACCAATCGGCCCAAGCCTGTTTGGAGACACCTTCGTAGATCTTTTTACCCAAGTCGCCAGGGTAGGGAGGAAAGTCCAAGCCATCCAAGGCTTGGTTGAGTTTGATGCATTGAACCGTGCGAGCCATAACAAGAAAATCCTTCTTTATAAGTGCTTGTATCTTAAAACAAAATACCCCTTTGCGAGCACGAGAGGTGAATTAATCCAATGAACTTGCCATTGATCAAAACATTTGAGATCACTGCACCCCAAGAAGGCTCATGCAACAGCGCTTCATGGGAAGGGATCGCTTCAAATAGAGTATCCTTCAAAGAGTTCGGCTCCTTTGAGTTTTTTTGTCAAAAGCTTCACCCATGTCTCTTCGATTTTTTGTGCTTGCCGCTTGGCGTTTCTTTGATCAGCCAAGACGCGTCCTTGTGGGTTTGGCCTTGGTGCCCAGCTTGTTGCTTTGTTTTGGTCTTTATTTGCAGCACATCGAAGGTCTTGAGCCTTGTCCCATGTGCATTGTTCAGCGTTATGTGATGTGTTTGATGGTGATGGTGGCTTGGGTGTTTTCTTGGAGCCGCGCCAAGTGGTCACACCGCGCAGGATTTTTCTTGCTTGTTGCGCTCGGCTTGTCTGGGGCCTATGTCGCAGCTCGTCAAAGTTGGCTGCAGTGGTACCCGCCAGAGGTGGTGAGTTGTGGGCGGGACTTTTACGGCATGATTGAAACATTTCCTTTAAAGCGCGCCATTCCTATGATTTTCAAGGGCGGGGGCGATTGCTCTCAAGTGGATTGGACCTTTTTGGGTGGCAGCATTGCCAACTGGTCCTTTGTCGCCTTTGTCGCTCTGGCTTTTGTGGCTCTCATTGGGATGTACCGCTCTCTCAGCCGTTTACCCGTTCCTTCAAGTCCACCCTATCCAGGGTCCATCGACAAGCCTTAGGGTTTCAAGTTGAGTTGTCGAGCCGTTCTTATTTAGGATTTTTTAGGCCCTTGCTGATGTTGGTGAGCATCCTTTTGACGATGGCTTTTGTCATGGGATGGAAATCTCGCGTCTTGAAAACTCTTTTGACCTTGGGTAGACCATAGTGCATGCACAGGCGAGCTAGGTCCTCGAAATGGTGTCTTTCAAGCACCTTTTTGATCAAAACATCATCTCTGATGTGCCGATTGGACCAGTCGTAAGGCCCCGACAAGCCTATCTTGACTGACTTCCTGGGGGCCATGGTTTTTTGAAGGTAATTTCGCAGCCACTCAGGAAGAAGCGGGGCATAGGGTTCAAATTCTTTTTCCGGCCACTTCGCCACAACACGCTTGATGTCAAGTTGGGTGATCTGTTTCTCTCCAATCATCCATAGCTCAAGCAATGCGCGTCCAACAGGGCTTGAGCAGAGTTGAATCTTTCTTTGACTCATCTGACGAAACGTGACCGTTGCTCCTTGAGTCTTCACGGTACGTGACTGCCCCGTTGTGGCCATGGTCAGCCTGTTAGCACCTTTGTCAGAAGAAATGAAGCCCAGGCGTTCACCCGTTTTATGGGCCATCGACGCGGCCACCGTTTGTGTCGCAACACCTTGCCCCTTGACGGCGTAAAGCCCTCTGGCCACTCGTTCAATGTCGCCATCGGTCATCATGCGAAACAAAGCTTGGTCAATGGCTGCGCGCTTGCCCAAAGACAAAAAATTGACGCTTGCAAACAGCGTCGTTTGGGGCAAATTTGAAACTGCGTTTCTGATGGCTTGAGTGGTACTGTGGTCAGAAATTATGCTGTTTTTTCTGACTTTGTCAATCAATTCAAGGGATTGAAAGATTCAAGTTTCATCTTCTGGGATGCTTGGAGGTCAGGCTTTTTAAAGCTTGTATTGATACAAGTTAAAATAATAAAATCAATGACTTGTAGAAGTCATTTAACCTAATTTCTTGACCAAAACGCGTGAGCCGCGCTCGGGGTTGTAGGCTTTTCGTTTGCTCGCAG
>CAIMNS010000232.1 GCA_903842945.1 uncultured Burkholderiales bacterium | reverse complement strand
GTCCAGGTAGCCACGCCAGTGCCAAAGAAGTCCGAGTCTTCAGTCCAAACGGGACAACCTAATATCATTGCACAAGCCAACACAGGCCAGTCGTCTGCGTCACGAACTGCGATGCGTTGCAAAGCCTGCTGTTGAATGCCTTCATAAAGTTCGGCATCAATGGATTGAACAACACCCTCAAGCTGATCCAGCACTAACATTGCTGCACTGGAATCAATACCACGTTTTATTAACAGCGCAGGCAGATACTTTCGCGCATCTGCGTATGCAACATCGGGGGCAAAGAATTTGACCGTTGTTACGCTACCAAAAATCAGTTCACGCACCCTCTTTCCCATCACCGCACGAATAAGAATGTTCGCATCAAGAACGATAGCTTTAACATTCATGCCGTTTTGACAGTGAGCTTCTTTGAGGGCGCACTGGATTTCCTACGTGCTGCTTTGAAGTCTGCAACCACGGACTCCACGTCTACGCCCTGCGCCTCAAGCAGCTTGTCCAAGGTCTCACTGGCTTTTTTCAACGCTGCGATGTCTGCTTCAACTTGTCCCTTCGTCGGGATGAAGTACCCAACGGTCTGACCATGCCGCGTGACTGCAACGGGCGTGCTGGATGCAATGTACTCGGCCAAGTCGGAACGGAACTCGCGTATGCCTACCTTTGTCGTTTCCATGTGGATACCTCTTCGGTTGTGAATCTATGTGTACACATTTTACACCAAGATCATCTGCTTGGCAAATAACCTCAGAGCTCAAGCCAAGTAGCGTCTTTGACGTCTTGACGCGGTTGTGTAGGTACAAAATTAGCGTTTCACAGGCACCAGACATTTACAGTCACTTAAACCGAAAAATACGACAGGTTTTCATCAATTGGTGTTGCACGATATGAATAACAACTCATTGATTTATGAAGAGATTCAATCACATAGACGGATGTCGTTGGATGGTGCGGGACAATAATGAATTATTCCCACACTTTTGTCGTTGGGGGTTACCTGAAATATCATCATGCACCTAATTAATGCATCTCACTACCACCCAATTATTAGAAAGTGTCACCCTAGAGTCGTTCGAAACTATAGAATTCGATCACTTCTAATTATCTCCATAATCATCTTGACATAGAGATAATTATCTTTAAAATACGTCAAATGAGCTTTAAGTTAACTTGGCATGAATCGAAGCGACAAACAACATTGGTTGACCGTGGCCTTGATTTTGCGGATGCTAAAGTGATTTTTGACGGTCCAACGCTTGAATTTGAGGATGAAAGACAAAACTATGGTGAAAAACGCATAGTTTGTTTTGGATACTTGTATGGTCGTTTGATGGTGGTTGGCTATGTCCAACGTGGCGATGCTCGCCAAATTTATTCAATGAGGAAAGCAAATGAGCGCGAACAATCAAAATTTAGGCAGTAATTTAACAAAAGTTGATTTGCACGAAGTATCTCCTCAAGAGTACGATGAACTTCCAGATTTAACAGAACTTGGCCTTGATCGTGGCGTATGGAAGATTGCCGGCAAGGAGGTTACCCCCCTTGAAGGTAAGGTGGCTTTTCGTTCGGAACTTAAAAAGAAAAAAATCAACATTACGCTTGACCCAGACGTACTTGGCTGGTACCGCGCGCAGGCTGGTGGGAGAGGCTATCAGACGTTAATCAATGCCACCCTAAGAGAGGCTATGACGATTCATACAATAGAGGAAACCATGCGCAGAGTTATTCGTGAAGAATTACACCGTTAAATCTTCAGTGGAAATGAATGAGAGATTCTTTTACGACCGGAATAATTATTATTTCCACTCAATAGTAACGTTGATAAAATAGTCTTTAATATCAATACTTTGCATAACTATTTTCCTTGTGTGTAACTTTTGTGTAACTATATGAACTATTGCAAATGAGTAGTTACTCGGTCGAAAACCAAGCGTTTATGCGTTTTCAAGCCGTTGAAAATCTAGTGTGCAACTTTTGTGTAAGTTGCGAGTTTTTTTAATACGTTTCAAAAATTAAATCTCTTCTTTATCAAAAGCTTAATAATGAAGCGCTTAAAAATTTAAGTAACTTCCACTCAGAAGTTACTCAACAAAGGCACCTAGCACTTATGAATATTTAATTGCGGTCAAAATAAAAGATTTAATTTATATTTTTGAAAGGATTAACGACTCTTAATGTTCCATCAATAATTAGTCCGTCCTGTAAATCCTCTGTATACAAAAATTCACATCTTGCATTTATAGCGGATGAAGCTATTAAACTATCCCAATAACTCAACCTATATTTATCACGCAAATAAGAAGCTTGTAATAATTGATCCTTATTTGTCTCGTGCACAACACAATCTGAATACCAAGATTCGATAAGGTTTCTTATAGTTACCTCGTCGGCTTTAACTTTTCTGATTAGATTAGTTAAGCATTCCCTTATTACTTGGGAGCTAACAACATGTATCCCTAAATTGTCTAGTAGTTGATCTGCTATTTGATTTTTTCGCTCTGATTCAGGACTTTTGATTAAAGAATAAAGCCATACATTAGAGTCTACAAAATCTTTAACGCTCATTTGCTTCATTCCTGGTAAATGGAGTAAAACCAGTAACTATGAAAGGATTAGTACGGAATATTTTAAGGGGAGAATTTTCTAGATTCGGTATTTTGTCAACACTTTGAATCTTCTTGGATGATAGGAACTCCACAAAGTCCATGACCTCAATTTGCTTATCTTTTGGCAGGTTCTTAACTTTTTCAATTAGTTCTGAAATACTCATTATTGATCTCCTGAGAATATGTCAATCTTAACCTTTTGCTAGTGAAATGCAATCACCAAAAAACGATTAATGCATCTTTTTTTAATCATTATTCCTACTCGATAGTTACATTATTTAAAAGCTTATTATTATCAATGAATCAAAACACGCCAACTATTCGTGTGTAACTTTTATGTAAGTGAAGTTCTACTTAAAAAATAGCAATGAATTCAAAACCTATATTAAATCAAATATTTTGATAAAAAGGTTAAATAGATTTTTACATGGCGTCGTTACTTATTGTGCTCCGTGTGCTCCATCGGCATTTCATGACTCATATCCATTTGACCAGGTGATTGATAACCAAAAATTGCCGGATCAATCATCCCAGTAATCATAGCGATATGACCAAATATGAGGAATAAAGAAACGCAAATTGCAGGTATCTTCAGCTTACTTTCCTTAGTAAGCTCAGCGTTGATTAAACCCAATTCTTGTATTGCAATAAACACCAAAGGTATCCCCGCGACAACATAAGTCCCCACAGCAATAACATCAATGAAAGATCGCCATTCTCCTGATTTGGTTATCGGAACAATAGCGTTCGTAACTATGTATACGATTATTCCAGCGAAGTAGATACCTACTGAGATACCAGAAAAGCGGTTCAACTGATATATGAGTCCTTCAAATTTTCGAGTAAAAAGCAAATAAAACTCTGTAATTGCTAAAGTCTCAGCAAGAACAATAGGTCCCGCCATAAAGATCAGCAAATTCCAAGGTTGGTTGACCGCTAATAACTCCATGTAATGCGTCATATTCATATTACGGCTTTCTTAAATATTATTTAGATCAATGATATGTAATTCAGAATATCGGAAAATCAATTTAAATATTCTCTAACAAGCAACCCTTTATTCCCACTCTATGGTTGCTGGCGGCTTGGAACTCACATCATAGGTCACCCTATTAATGCCTCTTACTTCATTGATAATTCTTGAGGATACTTTCTTAAGTAAACCATAAGGCAACTCAGCCCAATCTGCAGTCATGAAATCTGACGTTTGCACGGCTCTTAGTGCGACTACGTACTCATAAGTTCTGCCATCCCCCATAACACCAACACTTTTGACCGGCAAGAAAACAGTAAAAGCTTGTGAAGTGAGATCGTACCAAGATTTTCCAGTCGTAGGATCCATATAGGCACGCAATTCTTCTATAAAAATGTGATCCGCACGTCTAAGCAAGTCTGCAAACTCTGCTTTGACCTCACCCAAAATTCGAACGGCTAAACCAGGCCCAGGGAATGGATGCCTGTACACCATCTCTTTAGGCAAGCCCAAGGCAACGCCTAATTCACGCACCTCGTCCTTGAACAAATCCCTTAAAGGCTCCAAGAGTTTGAGGCCCAATTGATCGGGTAATCCTCCTACGTTGTGATGACTTTTGATGGTGACTGCTTTTTTACTTTTAGCACCACCACTCTCAATGACATCAGGATAAATGGTACCTTGTGCCAACCACTTTGCACCTTTTGAGCCAGAAGATTTCAATTTGTCTGCTTGAGCTTTAAAAACAGTTACAAACTCTTTGCCGATGATCTTCCTCTTTTGTTCAGGGTCTGCAACGCCTTTTAATTCATTGAGAAATAACTCACTAGCATCGACACGAATCACATTCGCCTTCAATTGACCTTGGAACATATCCATGACCATGTCACCCTCATTGAGTCGAAGCAGTCCATGGTCAACAAAAACACATGTCAATTGTTCGCCAATGGCGCGGTGAATGAGGGCTGCTGCAACAGAAGAATCCACGCCACCAGATAGTCCTAAAATTACCTCCTCAGAACCCACCTGCTCACGTATACCTTTAATGGCCTCTTCAACGTGATTCTTCATCACCCAGTCCGCACGTACAGCACAGATCTCAAGCACAAAACGCTCTAGTATTTGTTGCCCTAAAACCGTATGGGTCACCTCAGGGTGAAACTGAACACCATAAAAATGCCTGCTCTCATCCGCCATACCAGCGATGGGACAGTTGGGTGTGCTGGCCATGACCTTGAACCCCGTGGGCAAGGCCACGACCTTATCGCCGTGACTCATCCAGACTTTGAGCATGCCGTGACCTTCTGCGGTCTCGAAATCACAGATGTCTCGCAAAAGAGAGGTGTGACCGTGAGCGCGCACCTCTGCATACCCAAATTCCCTTGTATGACCACTTTCAACTCGACCACCTAACTGCATGGCCATGGTTTGCATGCCATAGCAAATACCCAAAACAGGGACGCCAAGGGTGAATGCGGCCTCGGGCGCCTTGTCGGTCGAATCCTCATACACACTGGCATGTGAACCGGACAAGATGATGCCTTTTAAGTGATGGGTCTTTGCATAATCCATCAACCAATCATCAGATACATCACAAGGATGCACTTCGCAATAAACATGGGCTTCGCGAACACGTCTTGCAATCAACTGCGTGACTTGAGAGCCAAAATCTAGAATTAAAATGGTTTGGTGTTGCATTTGAGTGTGTTAGCAAAAAATCAAAAAGGGGGTTGCATCCTCAAGGCTACAACTGTTTCAAGTCAACATAGAGTTCTGGTTTTTAACCCTGTAGGCGATCATTCAGCTCGATAGTTCGGGGACTCTTTGGTAATTTGAACGTCATGAACATGGCTTTCTCGAATACCAGCAGTGGTGATTTCTACAAATTCGGCTCGCTCTTTCAAGTCTTCAATTCCTGCACAACCACAATACCCCATGCTGGCCTTTAAGCCGCCTGCCATTTGGTAAACAATGGCAACCATCGACCCTTTATAAGGAACACGTCCCTCAATGCCCTCAGGCACCAACTTGTCCGCATTGGGATTGGTTCGACTGGATTCTTGAAAGTACCGGTCTGCACTGCCTTGTTGCATGGCTCCAATGCTACCCATGCCACGGTAACTTTTATAACTTCTTCCTTGGAACAAAATCACTTCACCGGGCGACTCCTCTGTTCCCGCAAAAATACCACCCATCATGACACAAGAAGCACCCGCTGCGATGGCCTTGGCAATGTCACCGCTGAACCGAATTCCGCCGTCTGCAATCAAAGGAACACCTGTGCCCATCAAGGCTTGAGCCACATTGTCAATGGCTGTGATTTGGGGCACCCCCACTCCAGCAACAATACGGGTTGTACAAATGGATCCTGGCCCAATACCCACCTTGACAGCATCAGCTCCCGCTTTGACCAAATCACGAGCAGCTGCTGCCGTAGCAATATTTCCCCCTACCACATCCACTTCAGGATAAGTTTGCTTTAACCATCGAACGCGATCCAACACGCCTTGACTATGCCCATGAGCTGTGTCGACAACGATGGCATCCACACCAGCTTTGACCAGCAACTGAACCCGTTCAATCGTATCTTCCCCGACACCCACTGCCGCACCCACTCGCAAGCGACCTGAACTGTCACGTGCAGCGTTGGGAAAACTCGTTTGTTTGGTGATGTCTTTGACCGTGATCAAACCCTTAAGTACAAAATGTTCGTCAATGACCAAAAGCCTCTCAAGTTTGAACTTGTTCAACAAGGCCTTGGCCTGTTGTGGCGTGGTGCCCTCTGGTACTGTGATGAGCTTGTCTTGAGGGGTCATGATTTCACTGACCCTGATGTCATGGCGGGTTTCAAATCGCAAGTCTCGTCCAGTGACAATTCCAATGACATGGCCTCCATCACAGACCGGAAAACCGGAAATGCCCAATTGCTCAGAAAGTTCCAAGACTTGACTGACCGTGTGATCGGGCGTGATCACCACAGGGTCTCTGAGCACACCACTCTCGTAGCGTTTGACTTTGGAGACTTCTTGAGCTTGTTGTTGCGGGGTCAAGTTCTTGTGGATGATGCCCATGCCCCCCTCTTGGGCAATGGCAATGGCAAGCCTTGCCTCGGTCACGGTGTCCATCGCCGCAGAAACCAAGGGCAGATTGAGAGAAATTCTTCTGGAAAATTGAGTGCTTAATCGAGTGTCTTTTGGCAACACCTCAGAATAAGCGGGCACCAACAAAACATCATCAAAGGTGAGAGCTTTACCTAACAGGCGCATGGTTTGGCCTCCAAAACCGTTAATTTTAGCGTTTTTAAAGCCAGTGTGGCCGTCTCTTGGTCATGCTGGAGGTGCAAAATTCACGATTTTTGCACCCAAAACATAGGTTGAACCCTTTGAAAAAGCAATTGGACAAAAGGTTATCATTCAATTTCTTAACCTACCAAGAAGGCTCTTTATGCGCAGCTCCAATTTCAACTTGACCCACGAACACGCAATTCGACACAAGACACTCAAGCACACGGTGATCTACCTGAGTGCACTTCTGTGCTTGTCACTGAGTGCATGCTCAGTGCTGAGCATCGCTGACGCTGCTGTCTCTGGGACAGTCGCCGTTATTTCTACTGGCGTGAGCGCTACAACGTCCGTGGTCAAGGCGGTCTTACCAAGCTCCAAAGAGGCAGCAAAATAATGTCCCTAAAGGGCTTAGGGGAAAAGAAAAAACCAAACAACTAGCAATAAAATAAATTATCAAAAGAATAACCTTAATCGATGCTACTTAACTTGGTTGTTTTATCTTCAGTGGCCTTCGTGGGGCTGCATGAACTCAACATCTTTCTTTTTAAAGATTTGTCATTGAGCTCACATATTTCACTCCTTTATTTACCCGCATTTTTAAGACTTCTCAATGTCTTGGTTTTAGGAACTGTTTTTGGCACTTTGGCCACCCTCATCGGGGGATTTTTACTTTTACCGCTGCTCAACGAGATGAATCTTTCAGGAGTGGCAAATGTTTTGTGCTCAGGCTTAGGTCCTTTGATTGCAATTTTCCTATTTAAGTTGTACGGCAACAGGAGAATTGACCCCAAAATCACCAAAGATTTATTGATCTTGGGTCTGATTTATTCGTTTGCGAATGCCTTGGTGCACCATCTCGCTTGGGTACTGATGGATCCCACTTCACTCATTTGGCAATTGCAATTTTTTGAAATGATTTTGGGGGACATCAATGGCGTCATCCTTGGTGCATTTGCACTAAAAGCAATTGTGAAAATACCCTATATACAAAAAAAAATTGATCAACTCGATAAACTGTAATAAAATAGCCAATCAAATATCAAATCAACATCATGTCACACGAATATATTCGTTTTTTAGAAGTCCTAAAAGGCTTGTCTGCCAAAGAAAGCATCTCTATTGATCCAGAAGCCAAATTGCTTTTGGATGAAATCGCAATCAAGCACTTCAAAGAGACGCCCCTCACAGTTTCCGACTTGATGGCATTGAATCACATCGCCTCACCTGCGACCATTCACCGTAAGCTCGATAGTTTGCTTCAAGCCAATTTGGTGGAACTCAAATTTGAAGGCGAAAACCGCCGTACAAAATTCATCGGCATTACCAAAGTTGGGGATCGATACCTCAACAGCCTCTCCAAGGCCATGATCAAGGCGGTCAAACTCGCCTAAGAACTTAGGCCAGTTGGATTTGGGTTTGCTTGGGGTCAAGGCGGTTCTTGCACAACGCCTTTGTTTCCAACGCTTTCAACCCCAAGACCTACATCTGCGTCGCCTTCAACTCTTTGCCAACACGTGGTGGTAGATGTTTCTTTGGGTGTTGATGAAATGTGGTCTGGCTTGACTGGCCCACTTCGTGTCTCGCACATCAAGCCACTCTCGACTGATCAATGTATCTTGACTCAGCAAGCCATAACAAGCAAATGACTTGGGACCTTCATCAAGGTTCACGTAGCGCTTAGCAAACACACAGCCTGGAACACTGGCCAAACCAGGCAAATGCTCTTGCGCATACCATTGATCGATTTCAAGCTCCCAACCCCTCTGCACATCCGTCTGCACCACATAGTGAATCTTCGGTTTTTCTGATGAGGCATGTCCTCTTAAGTCAGAAATTTGGCTCAGCCGCGACAACTCCAAGTGCGTCAAATCAACCCCATGTGCAATCGCATCGACTTCAACGAGCAAGGCTTTTTTTAAACATACCCCAAGAACATGTTTTGCTTCTTTCATCGTCTCATCTTCAATCACACTGGGTTGACTCAAAGACATGTAAAAGTGGCCATGCACTTGGGATGCTTCTTGCCTAAAAACGCAATGCTCCAACCCAAGCACCACGGGATTGCCTCGCAAGGCTGGCAAACGTTCATGGACTTGGCAAACAAAATTGCTTGATACAGACCCAAGCCTTTCGTCAACATTTTTTTCATGCGAGGCGTGAGAATCAACATCACGTTCTATAAAACTCTCAGAGCTCAAAGTTACCCTCATCAACACAACATGTGTTGTGGCAGCCTCTTCAAGGAGAGCAGATCTCATCCTCAGCCCTTTTTTCAATGTCCGATTTGTAGCGCTTCTAAAAACCTAGAAACCATGTTGTAGGCCGCTACAGTTGCAACCAAGTCCACCTGCTGCTGATCGTTGAAGTGTTCTTTAAGTTGACCATACAACTCATCACCCACAGTGATCTCTTTGGTCATGGTATCGGTGAGCTTGAGCGCCAACACCTGCTTTGCCGTGTACAAATGCGCTGAGGTGTTGATCGATGCGTGGTTGCTCTCAAAAGGGGTCTTTTTTAATTGATCAATGGCTTCTTGTGTCACGCCTGATTTGAGCGCAATGGGCGCATGGGCTTCAAATTCATAAGGCGCATTGTTCAACACAGCCACTCTTAAAATGACCAGCTCTTTCAATGCATCATCCAAAGAGCTTCTATTTCTGACGGCTGAGAGCATTTGCTCCCAGCCATGAGCGATGGGGGGGCTGTTCAACAGCGCTTGATACAAAGGAGAAATTCGCCCTCTTTGCGCCAAAATTTGCGCCTCTTGTTCTTTGAGTTCGGGACGGGTACCTGGGGTCACGGGTTGGATTCGCATGGTATAAAAAAAGTTGAGTTAGTTAAAAGAATTGCGCAAGATAGGGTCCTCAATCACAACGTGCAGACATTCCGCCATCGACCACGATCTCCGTGCCAGTCACGAAGCGAGATTCGTCACAAGCAAAAAAGAGCGCGGCATTGGCACTGTCTCGACCGTCTCCCATAAAAGGTAAAGGTATTCTAGACTGCCTTTGATCCAACAAGGCTTGCACATCTCCCCCAGAGCGTTGTCCAGCAAGCCTCACCTCGACCATAGGGGTATGCAACTGCCCGGGAACCACCGTGTTGAAACGAATGCTTTGCTTTGCGTATTGAACGGCTAGAACTTTTGACATTTGGATGATGCCCGCTTTTGTTGCGGCATAGGCAATTTGAGCCGAGCCAGTCCAGCGGGTGCCAGAAGTCGAGGCCATGCTGATCACCGCACCACTTTGTCGCTTGATCATGTGGGGCAAGACATGCTTACAGGTCAAGAAGACACTCTTTAAGTTGTAATCGACTTGCGTATCCCAGACGTCTTCGCTCATCTCCACAGGGCCGCCCTTGGCAGACCCGCCCACATTGTTGACCAGCACATCAATTTGTCCAAAAATAGAGACACATTTTTCTACGGCCTGTGAAATCGACTCGGATGACATCACATCACAAGATTCGCCGACAAATATCCCACCAAACGACTCGATCAACTCTTTTGTCTCCTTCATGCGTTCTTCGTGCAAATCCACCCCGAAGACCTTCGCCCCTTCTTGTGCGAACCTCACAGCAATGGATCGACCGTTGCCCCAACCCTCTCCTACAGAACCCGCCCCAGTGATAAAGACCACCCGTCCGTCTAGGCGTTGGTTTTCTTTAGGTGTCATGCTCAAATTGCTTTTCATTTCGCTCATCATCAATAGCTTCTTTCAAAAAAATTCTTAGGGTCAAGATTTAAAAAAACGTGAACCTATCAGGGGCCAACTTACAAGCTCAACTCTTTAAAAAAGGGTTTACTTAAATCCGTACAAACGCTTTGGATTATCGACCAATACTTTTTGCATCAAGGCGGGTTCAGTGGCGATGAGCGACAAGGATTGAACCAGCACACCATCATCCGGAATATGGGTGTGGTTAGGGTGCGGCCAATCCGAGCCCCATACACATTGATCAGGAAATGAATCCACCAGTTTTCGGGCCAAGGCAATACCTCTGAAATAAGGTCGAGACGGATCGTCAAATGGCACACTTTGATCAATGCGGTCAATGCCACTGACTTTGACATGAAAAAGAGGGTTGTGCAGCAACTCCAACAAGGCCGCAAAATCTGCATGCTGTTCACCTAGTTTTGCATCGACCCGCGCCATGTGATCGATCACCACAGGCACCGCACTTTGGGCCAAGGATTTGGAGAGTTCATGGATCAAAGAACTCTCGAAGTGGACTTGCAAATGCATACCCACCGATCTAAGCCTTGGCGTCAGAGCAACGATATCCTTTAAGCGTTGAACGCCATGTTCTCCACTGGCTCCTCCCAGGTGCTTCATGAAGTTAAAGCGAACGCCCTTGAAACCAATACCGGCCAATCTCTCGAGTTCTGCATCAGACACATGGACGGACAGCAAGGCCACCCCCAAATAATTACCTCCACCCGCTTGGATGGCATCTTCAACCACCCGATTGTCCAAAGCATGCACCATGGATTGAACGATGACACATCGCTCAATGCCCATTTGCTGATGCCATTTAAAGAGCACTTCTTTGGGTGCGTCTTGCGGTGTCGATTGTCGATCTGGGTCAAAGGGGAAGACTGACCTTGGCCCAAAGACGTGAACATGTGCATCACATGCGCCTTTGGGCAAGACAAGACTGGGTTTTGTCGGATGGGGGTTGAAGGTTTGTACAACCTTGAGGTGATCGGTCATAAAGAACAATAAAAAAATGAATAACAACAACTTAAGCGGTGCAGTCCCTTGAGCAAGGTCCAGCACCACCAACGAAATCCATTATCGCACCACCCAAGCCCCTTGACGCTCGAAACAGTCCGATTCGAGGATCAAAGGACCATCCAGACCATCGACTTGAAAAAGCCGTCCAATCCCTCATCTCATTGACCCGAAAGCACCCGTTATCATTTTTAGTTAGAATGTATTCATGGAGTCGCAAGGCAAATCACCGTGGCTCTAGAAGGCCTATCCCCCTTTAAAAAAGGGGGTCAGACTCCAAGACCACACATTTCCCCCTGCCAACTTCAACCCTAAACGCACCCCAGAGACTTTACATGCCCATCATCTTCTCCATGATCATGGTATTAGCGGGTTTGCTTTTATGGACACCCGATCTGTCATTTGAGCGCTTAAAAGCATTTTATGAAACACCGCAAAGCCAACTGATTCAAACCCCAGAGTCTTTGATCTTTGCCGAAGACACAAACCCCTCGACCACCGATGCACCCACTTTGCTGCTGATTCATGGTTTGGGTTCAAGTCTACAGACCTGGGACGAGTGGACTCGCTTGTTGAAGCCTCAACTGAGAATTGTCCGGTTTGATTTACCTGGATTTGGTTTAAGCAGTGCACCGACTTCCCATGACTATTCTGATGCAGCGGATTTGCGTCGCCTTGAGCAGTTCATCGAAGCTAAAAAGCTAGGATCCTTCATGCTTGGAGGTCACGCCTTGGGTGGTCGCATGGCTTGGCTTTACGCAGCAAAACACCCAGAAAAAGTCAGCCACTTGGTGCTCTTGAGCCCAGAAGGCTTTCCAAGCGAACCGGAAAAAACACTCCAAACTGGGGTCGGATTTGTACCCACTCACACTTACGATACGCCCTTTTATGTTGGACTGATGCGTTTCGCATTGCCCAAATGGGCTGTTAGAGCGGTCCTTGAAAGTGCGTATGCTGACCCAGGTCTGATGACCGAGCAAACCTTAAGCCGTTACCATGACATGCTACTGGCTCCAGGCGTGAGAGACAGCATGCATGAACGCATGCAGCAAAGCATGAGCATCGATCCTCGGGCCACACTTGGCTCGATTCATGTTCCGACCTTGATCTTATGGGGTGATCAAGATAGGTTCATCCCAAAAAGCAATTTGGGCGAGTATGAACGTGAGATGCCAACGGCGCATGCTCAGGTGTTTGAAAATACTGGGCATTTGATTCAAGAAGAAAATGCCGAAGCGTCGGTCACATCTTTTCTAAGTTTTATAGGAAGGCTTCAATCGTCTGAATCCGGATCCAACTCAGGGAATAAAACCTCAGCAAATCCAAACTGAGTCATGTCCTTGATTCTCATGGGATACAAAATACCCAAGAGATGATCGCATTCATGCTGGATCACTCGAGCATGAAAGCCAGAGACTTCGCGCTCAAGGTGTTGACCCTTCGGGTCAAAGCCTGAGTACTTCATGTGGGTGTATCTAGGCACCAAACCCCTCATACCAGGGACCGATAAACATCCTTCCCACCCATCTTCCGCGCTGTCTGACAAGGGCTGGAGCACGGGATTGATCAACACCGTTTTTGGAATGATGGGGGCTTGCGGGTAGCGCACACTGGGTTGACCC
>CAIMNS010000231.1 GCA_903842945.1 uncultured Burkholderiales bacterium | reverse complement strand
TTCGTGCTCGACCGCCTCGCTCCATCCCTTGGAGGGATGATGGACCACGAACTCGGCCAATGTGCGAGTCACTTCGGGGGCGTTCAGATCTGCTAAAACTTGGGTATTGCGTGCCATGGTGATTAAAAAAAGAGTCAAAGAAAAGGGTGAAAGGAACGGGTAAAAGGAACGGGTAAAAGGAACGGGCTTCAAGCCCTTGGATCATGCGTGATAAAAAAGAAGGGTGTTTGGAAAAAGGGGACTTTTTGTCATTGACTCAGCTGTCAAGCTCAATGTGACGGTCCTTGGCCAAATGGGTCCAACGATCCAAGTCTTTTTTGATGTAGGCGCTAAATTGTTCGCTGCTCATGGGCATGGGTTCGACCGCTTCAACCGAGAGCTTTTCTCTGAAGTCAGGCGCTTTGAGCACACCATTCAAACTCTCATTGAGTGTTTTCACAATGGCTGCAGGCATGCCTGCTGGCCCACAAACGCCATACCATTGCAGAGCATCAAAACCCTTAAAGCCCAACTCCTCCATCGTTGGCGTGTCTTTGAGTTGGGGGTGACGACTCGATCCCGTGATGGCCAGGGGCCGCACGCGACCCGATCTGATGTGAGGCAAGGCGGCCGCAAGGCCAGGGAACATGGTCTGGGTTTGACCGCCCATCAAGTCGGTGAAGGCTGGCGCCACACCTCGGTAGGGGATGTGCACCAAAAAGCTTTGAACCTGCATCTTAAAGAGCTCCATGGTCAAGTGCGTCAAAGAGCCTTGCCCTGCAGAGCCGTAACTCACACGACCTGGGTTCTTTTTGATGTAACTCAAAAACTCAGCAAAGTTCTGTGCAGGCAATTGGGTGTTGATCACCAAGACATTGGGCGTGCCCCCAATCATGCCAATGGGGGTGAAGTCTTTGATGGGGTCGTAGGGCAGGTTCTTTCTGGTGGCCGGTGACGTGCCCAAGGTGGCCACATAGCCTTGCATCAGGGTGTAACCGTCCGCTGGGGCACGAGCCGTGTTTTGACACGCAATGACGCCCCCACCGCCACCTTGGTTCTCGACCACGATCGTTTGCCCCAGGGCCTTGCCCCACCTCTCGCAGACCGTGCGTCCAACCATGTCGCTGCCGCCTCCCGCCGAGACGGGTACGATGTATTTGATCGGCTTGTTGGGGTAAGCTGTTTGAGCGTTCAACGCCCCGCCTAAGGACCAGCCCAGGCCGCCAAGGCCCAGAGTTTTTAACAATTCGCGACGTGAGTTCATGTGGTTTGATCCTTGAGGGTCCATGGTCCTGTCTGTCTTGACATCCATGTGTAGAACAGTCATTTTAACCCTTGTCTGGTCTCTCGCTTGCGATCGGTTCAAGCCCCATCAAGGACCATGGGAACCCAAGTCCTATTTAACTGAGCAATGCATCACAAAACTCCTCCGCATTGAAAGCTTGGAGATCTTCCAACTTCTCACCAACGCCAATGAAGTAGACCGGCAAGGCTCGACCCTTGGTCAAGGCACGCTCCAAACCCCAAAGGGCGATGGCTGCAATAGCGCCGCCTTTGGCCGTGCCATCCAATTTGGTGACAATGAGCCCGGTGAGGTCCAAAGCTTCGTCAAAGGCCTTGACTTGCATGAGGGCATTTTGCCCCGTGTTGCCATCAATCACGAGGAGTGTTTCATGGGGAGCCGAGGACTGTGCTTTTTGAATCACCCGTTTGATTTTTTGCAATTCTTGCATGAGATGAAGCTGTGTTGGCAAGCGGCCCGCCGTATCGATCAGGACCACATCGCGTCCTCTTGCCTTGGCCGCACTCACCGCGTCAAAGCTCACAGCAGCTGGGTCACCCTCTGCTTGAGAGATGATCTCCACCTCACTTTGAGTCGCCCAACTTTGTAATTGTTCTTTGGCAGCGGCACGGAAGGTGTCCGCCGCGGCCAAAAGCACGCTCGCACCTGAGTCGCTCAGGTGTCGCGTGAGCTTGCCAATCGAGGTGGTTTTGCCGGCTCCGTTGACCCCGGCTACCATGATCACAAAGGGCCTTTCTTTGGACAAGTCCATGTGGCCTTCCAAGGGCTTTAACAAGTGATACAAGGACTCACGCAGCAGTGCTTTGACTTCATTGGGGTCGGTGAGGCCTTTCTTTTTGACTTGAACTTGGAGGTCCTTGAGCAAATAAGCCGTGGCCTTCACGCCCGCATCAGACATCAGCAAGGCTTCTTCGAGGTGCTCGAAAAGCGCCTCGTCAATTTGAGCGCCACCAAAGACTTGAGACAGGTTGGAGCTGGTTTTTTTAAGCCCTTGAGCCAAGCGTTGGATCCAAGGCACTGCGACTGGTGCTTGAGCTTGAGCTTGAACTTGGGCCTTGTCTTTGGCCGCTGGAAGGTCTTTTTTCTTGAATAAACTAAACATGGACAATCAGTTTCTACAATAGCGTCTGCAAGCCAACACCTGAGCGTGAGAGGCTTTTGAATGAATCGGTGATCTTAAACCTTTTACAGGATAGGCAAACGGTGATGCAAGTAAAAAACAAAATGATGCCCTACGCAGGCAAGGCGAGCAAGATTTTAGGTGGGTGGGTGCTCATGGGTGCCATGCTGGCCCAGTCTGGCTTTGCGCAAAGCACAGCGCCTTTGGCCTTGAAAGCAAATGGCATACAGGTCAGCACCTTGGACAATGGCTTGACGGTGGTGGTCAAGCCTGACTCCAAAGCGCCGACAGCCGTTCACATGCTTTGGGTCAAAGTAGGTTCCATGGACGAGGTGGATGGCTACAGCGGTATTGCGCATATTTTGGAGCACATGATGTTCAAAGGCACGCCTAGCGTGCCGGCTGGTGAGTTTTCTAAAAAAGTGGCTGCTCTTGGCGGACGTGAGAACGCCTTTACCGATAAAGACTTTACCGGCTACTTTCAACAAATACCCTCATCTCAATTGGAAAGTGTCATGAAGTTGGAGGCCGATCGATTCGCCAACAACAGTTGGCCAGACGAAGAGTTCATCAAAGAGTTGGAAGTGGTCAAGGAGGAGCGGCGCATGAGAACCGACGACGCACCACGTTCAAAGTTGTATGAGCAACTCGAGGCCACACAGTGGCTGGCCAATCCCTACAGGCGCCCCATCATTGGTTGGATGGAGGATTTGCATTCGATGACGCCCAATGACGCGCGGGACTTTTATCACGCATGGTACGCACCCAACAATGCGGTCTTGGTGGTGGTCGGAGATGTGGACGTCAAGCAAGTTCAAGACTTGGCCAAAACTTACTACGGAGCTTTGCCTCGAAAGGTCTTGCCTGTGCGCAAGCCAAGAACCGAGCCTCCTCAACACGGCGTTCGCCGTGTGAGCTTGAAGGCGCCAGCTGAGCAAGCCTATGTGCTTTTGTCATGGCGCGTGCCGGGTTTCACGGGATTTGACCAAGAAGAGCACAACAAGGAGGCCCTGGCCTTGACGGTTTTGTCTGCCGTGCTCGATGGGTATGAAGGGGCGCGTTTGGACCGTGCGCTCACCCAAGGCCCCAAGAGCGTGGCCCAAGAGGCCAATTCTTATTACGACTTTGCTGGCCGAGGACCACAAATTTTTATGCTTGAGGCCGTGCCCAAGGCAGGTGTGGACTTGCCACGTCTTGAAGAGCGTCTCAAAGCACAAATTCAAAAAATTGCCAAAGAAGGGGTGAGCGACGCTGAACTCAAGCGTGTCAAGGCCCAATATGTTGCTCAAGCGGTTTACAAGCGCGATTCTTTTTTCAATCAGGCTCAGGAAATGGGTGCTTTTTGGGCCAGGGGCTTGCCTTTGGACACGAACGATTTGTTGATGGGCCCCCTCGAACAGGTCAGCTCCAAAGAAGTCCAAGCCGTGGCAGCCAAGTACTTCAGTGACGATACCTTGAGCGCGGCCTATCTTCTGCCTGAACCCTTGGATGCCAAGACCCAAACACGACAAGCACAAGCCAAACGCATGGCAGGAGTTGGTAGATGAAAGCGTTACAACACTTCTTTTTCAAATCCTTCAAGCCTGCCATCAAGTTGGCATGGATGGTCCTGGCCTTGGGTGCTCAAACGGCTTGGAGCGCCTTGCCCATCGAGCATGAGAAGTTGCCAGGGGGCATGGATGTCTATTGGGTTCAAGTTCAATCTTTGCCCATGGTCGATATCCAAATTGATTTTGATGCGGGGTCCCGAAAGGACCCCGTGCACCAAGCTGGCTTGGCCTCCATTGTCTCTATGATGCTCAACAAAGGCGTTTTGGCGCAAGGTCAAAATCCTGCGCTGGATGAAAACGCGCTGGGCCAAGCCTGGGCCGATTTGGGAGCTGTATTTGTTGCTAGCGCTGGGGATGATCGAATGAGCATTTACATTCGCTCTTTGAGTCAAGCATCGGTGTTGAACCCAGCCATGGCGCTGGCGTATCGACAAATTGCCTCGCCCGCGTTCAGCGCTGCTATTTGGTCTCGAGAAAAGACTCGTTTGTTGTCCGATTTGAAGGAGAGCTTGACCCAGCCCGGCCCCGTGGCAGCAAGGGCTTTTAAAAAGGCCGTGATGCAAGAGCATCCTTATGGCCGCTCCATGACCCAGGGGTCCATCCAAGGCATCAATGTCAGAGATTTGAAAACGTTTCATGGCAATCACTTAAACGCTTGTGGTGCCAAGATCAGCATGGTGGGTGCCTTGAGTCGAGAGGAGGTGTTGAAGATAGCCAATGGCTTGTCCCAGCATCTCAAGTCCAGTTCCAGTTGCGCTGATGCATCAACGCAGGCTCAAAGTGCATCGGCTCCAACCCATCTGGCCCGTGTCAATGCGTTTGCACCGGTCAAGCCACTTGAGCGTGCTCAGCGGATCAACATTCCCTTTAACTCAGCCCAGTCCCATGTCTTGATGGGGCAGCCTGGCATCGAGCGGGCCGACCCCAGGTATTTCCCATTGACGGTGGGAAACTATATTTTAGGAGGCGGGGGCTTCGTGTCTCGACTCACCGAGCAAGTTCGTGAAAAAAGGGGTTTGAGTTACAGCGTCTACAGCTACTTTGCCCCGGCTTTGCAAGCTGGACCCTTCACCATGGGCCTGCAGACCCGAAAGGATCAAACCGAGCAGGCCTTGAAGGTGGTCCAAGATGTCTTGGAAGAGTTTGTCTCCGAGGGGCCGACCCAAGAGGAGTTGCAAGCGGCCAAGGACAACTTGATCGGTGGCTTTGCGTTGAGAATCGACAGCAACAAAAAGCTTTTGGACAACGTGGCCAATGTGGCTTGGTACCACTTGCCGCTGGATTACTTGCAGACGTGGAGCGATGAAGTTCAGAAGGTGAGTGTCAAAGATGTTCATCAAGCTTTTAAAGGACTGATCGATCCCAAAAAAATGGTATCCGTGGTGGTAGGTGCTCAGCCTTGAGTGCACATGAATTGCGCATCATTGGTGGACGTTGGAGGCGCTCCAAGATCAAGGTGTTGGACCGTGAAGGGTTGAGGCCCACACCAGACAGAGTGCGTGAGACCTTGTTCAATTGGCTGGGACAGGATTTGAGTGGATGGAGCTGTGTGGATGTGTTTGCAGGGACTGGCATTTTGGGTTTGGAGAGTGCTTCTCGAGGAGCGACATCGGTTCATCTGTTTGAATTGGACAGGGTCTTGTGTCAAGCCATCGAACAGCACATCATGCGCTTCAAAGCCCAAGGGCTGGTGTTGAACAAGATCGACGGCGTTCAAGGACTGAGCCACTTGCCCAAAGCATCGGTGGATGTGGTGTTCATCGACCCACCCTTTCAAAGCGATTTGTTCACCCCTGCCATGAAAGCGGCCTTGGGCGTCCTGAAGGCCTCGGGTTGGATGTATGTGGAGTCGCCTCAAAAATTAGATCCTCAGGCCTTGATGGGCATGGGGCTTGAGTGCACGAAGTATTTGAAGGCGGGTCAAGTCCATGCCCACTTATTGCATAGAATCCAGTAGGGCAAGAAGAGATGGGTTGTAAGGCCCATGGCATCAGCATAGCTGGATGGATTTTTTTAAAGAAGCGAGGTCATTGGATGTCTAAGACTGTCAAAGCTGTTTATCCCGGTACGTTTGATCCCTTGACCTTGGGTCATGAAAACATCCTTGTGCGCAGTTCGCGGATGTTTGACCATGTCATTTTGGCTGTCGCGCAGGCCCACCACAAGAAAACACTGTTCACCTTGGCCGAGCGCATCGAGTTGGCTCAAATGGCGCTCAAGGACCATGCCAACATCGAGGTGATGAGTTTTGAGGGTTTGGTCAAAGATTTTGCCCTTGAGCAAGGTGCCACGGTGATGATCCGCGGGGTGCGCTCGATGACGGACTTTGATTACGAGAGCCAATTGGCGGGCATGAACAGGTTGTTGGCCCCTGAGGTGGAGACGGTGTTCTTGAACCCAGAGGCACAGTTTTTGTCCTTGTCCAGCACCCTGATTCGAGAGATTGCAAGCTTAGGTGGGCAGGTGGGTGCCTGGGTGTCGCCATGTGTTGAAACGGCTTTGAAAGAAAAATGCAAACGATCATGAACACGCAGGTCCTGGATGTTCAATGGGGTCAAAGAAGGGCTTGGATTCCATGGCTTTGATGATCACCAGTCAATGCATCAATTGTGATGTTTGTGAGCCCGAATGCCCCAATCAAGCGATTTACTTTGGCGCTGAGATTTACGAGATCGATCCGAGCAAATGCACAGAATGTGTGGGTCACTTTGATGAACCCCAGTGCGTGCAAGTCTGTCCAGTCGATTGCATTCCTTTGAACCCTGAGGTGAAAGAGTCAGAGACGGAATTGATGAACAAGTTCCATCGATTGATGACTCAGCCACCCCTCGCCTAAGAGCGTCTCGTGTCCTTAGGGGGCCTCAGGGCGCGGGAGCTTTGGGGGCTGTAGAAGGGGTTGATGCAAGGGTTGTTGGAGGGGCCGAAGTCGTGGCTTCATGGGCCTTTGGGTCAAGGGGTCTGACGGGCTTAGGTCTTGGAGGTTTGGAGGTGTGAATTTTAAGTGTCGCCTTGCTCATGTCGCCAGCGATCAAATCTTCAAATGCGCCTAGGCAGCGGTCCAAGCATTCATCGATGGCCAAGCGTTGTTCAAGCGAGGGCTTCTTTAAAACCCAGTGAATCACCTCAGACTTCACCCCCGGGTGACCGATCCCTAGGCGAAGCCTCCAATACTGATCGCTGCCCAGTTGTGCATGGATGTCTCTGAGTCCATTGTGGCCTGCGTGGGAGCCGCCGAGTTTTAACTTGGCTTGCCCGGGTGTGACGTCCAGCTCATCGTGCACCACCAAGATTTCTTGAGGCTCGATCTTGAAAAAGTGAGCGAGTGCACTCACCGACTGGCCCGAGAGGTTCATGAAAGTCTGTGGCTCTAAAAGCCACAAGGTGTGGTCTTTCAATTGCACTTTGGCATACAGGGCTTTGTAGCTCTTTTCATAATGAAGAGGAGCTTTTAACTTTTCGCTCAAACGATCGATCCACCAAAACCCCGCGTTGTGTCGAGTTGAGCTGTATTCTGGCCCTGGATTGCCAAGGCCTACAAAGAGTTTGATCATGGTGTGAGGGATTGTAAAAGACGACAGCGCTTGAAGGGGAGCGGATGAGTCGCAAAACACATAAAAAAACGGCCTCTAGTTCACTAGGGCCGTTTCTTAGGCGATGGACAAAAAAGCTCTTTCGAGTTTATTTCTTGCCTTCAGGTTTTTTGGCTTCTGCAGCTGGTGCGACTTCCGCTTCAGCGGCGACGGACACCACAGAGACCAAAACGGGGTTTTTCTTGCCGTGCGTCACAGCGACCACGCCAGTGGGAAGCTTGATGTCATCCAAGTGCAAGGAGGTGCCCTTTTTGAGGTTCGACAGATCCACTGCGATGAACTCGGGCAACTGAGAGGGTAAGCAACTCACCTCAAGTTCAGTGATCACCAAGTTGACCAAGCAGGCATCGGCTTTGACGGCGGGTGAAGTCTCTTGACCACTGTAGTGCAGTGGCACTTTCATGGTGAGCTTCGTGTTTTCGTCAACGCGTTGAAAGTCAACGTGCATGACTTGCTGCTTGTAGGGATGGTATTGCACATCGCGCAACAACACTTTGCTTTCTGTGCCATTGATTTCCATGTCAAGAATGGTGGCGTGAAAGGCTTCCTTTTTCAAGGTGTACCACAAGGCGTTGTGATCGAGTTCGATCAACAAGGGTTCGGTGTTGCCACCGTAGACGATACCAGGGGTACGTCCCGTGATGCGCAGACGGCGGCTCGCACCCGTCCCATTTTTAGCGCGTTCAAAAGCTATAAATTTCATATCTCACTCCAATTGAGTCCACCGCGACCAGTGTGACTCGGTCTTTAATACAACAAGCACCAGGTGGCACCTGTCCTCTTTTTTGTTCTCCGTTTGTACCAAGCGTTCTTGATGTTTAGAACAATTGATCTTGGTCTGAGAACAAACTCATGACCGACTCTCCTTTGGCAATGCGTTGGATCGTCTCAGCGATCAACGCGGCCACAGAGAGTTGGCGAATTTTTTTGCATTCACTGGCTTCCTTGCTCAGAGGAATGGTGTTGGTGATCACCACTTCATCCAAAGCGTCCCCTTTGGCAATGCGTTCAATGGCGGGGCCGGAAAAAATAGGATGGGTGCAATAGGCGTAAACTTTTCTGGCGCCTCTTTCTTTCAAGACTTCTGCCGCTTTGACCAAGGTGCCCGCCGTATCAATCATGTCATCCATGATGACGCAATTTCTGCCTTCAATGTCTCCAATGACGTTCATCACTTCGGATACATTGGCCTTGGGCCGACGCTTGTCAATGATGGCCAAATCACAGTCCAGTTGCTTGGCCAAGGCGCGCGCTCTGACCACCCCTCCCACATCGGGTGAGACCACCATCAAGTTTTCGTAATTCTTTTGTCTCAAATCCCCAAGCAAGACCGGAGAGGCGTAGATGTTGTCCACCGG
>CAIMNS010000230.1 GCA_903842945.1 uncultured Burkholderiales bacterium | reverse complement strand
TGGGGGACACAGATAAGCTGAAAATTCTTTTTGATGATGCAGTTTCATTTGGGATCAGTTTTGAAAGTCCTAACGTGAACACTGGAGAGTTTGTGTTTATTCCCCTTTCAACCCAATCGATTCGTTACGGATTGGGGGCGATCAAAGGCACAGGTCAATTGGCTATTTCGGAAATTGTTGAAGTACGTCGCGAAGGTGGAAACTTCACCAGCCTGTTTGATTTTTGCGCACGAATTGACAGATCTAAAGTTAACAAGCGGACGGTTGAGGCGCTCATTAAGTCTGGCGCCTTTGACTGTATTTCCTCTGACAGGTCTTCTGTCTTGTCCTCGGTTGATTTGGCTTGGGAATATGCGCAATCGCAAGCGAACAATCTGCATCAAGTTGGGCTTTTTGATGCGGGGCATGGTGCGCATTCGGAAGAGCCTCATCTGAAGGTATCCACGCCTTGGACCATACGCGAGCGCTTGACCCATGAGAAGTCTGCCCTCGGTTTTCACCTGTCTGGCCACTTGTTTGAAGAATATGCCACGGAGGTCAGAAAGTTCATCAAGAGACCGTTGAGTGAACTGACTGAAACCAAGGACCCGCAGTGGGTTGTAGGCATGGTCAAAAACTATCGATTCATCAACACATCGCGTGGAAAGTTGTATATTTTTGAACTGGACGACATGAGCGATGTCTTCGAACTTAGTGCTGATGAACATATTTTCAATGCCAACAAGCACCATATATTGGAGGATCAACTCTTGGTTGCGCAGGTCAAAGTTCAAGCAGACAGAAGGGATCCAACGCAACTGCGTTTGAACCTAATCCAGTCCCTCTCTCTGACCGAAGCGCGATGCCGATTTGGCAAATACCTTATGTGCAATCTACAAGAAAACATCCAAGAACTAGATGAGATTATTCAAATCGAGCCTGTTCAAACTCAGGAGGCCAATTCGAGCTTTCCATTTGGTAGCACGGTCAAAGGTCTTGGTATTCGGGTCGTTTTTCAATTGAAACACTGCGAAGCCGAAATTGCTTTAGGAGATAAGATGGTGTTTGTACCCTCTGAGGAGAGAGTTCAAAAACTGGTTACTGGTCCGCTTCAAGGCAAAGCATTTATTGCGTACGACTGAAGTTATGTTTTTTAGCATCCCCAACATCATGACTTGGACGCGTATTGCGGCCATTCCTTTCATCGTTTTTATTTTTGATGCTCCCCTAGATATAGAAGCTAAAAATGCAATTGCTACTGTGCTCTTTATTCTGTTTGCGCTCACAGACTGGCTGGACGGTTATTTAGCGCGAAAATTAAATCAAACATCAGCTTTTGGTGCATTTTTAGACCCGGTTGCGGACAAATTTTTGGTATGTGCCAGCTTGCTTGTCTTGGTCGATTTGGGACGTGTGGATGTTATCGTTGCATTGCTGATCATCGGTCGGGAAATCGCCATTTCATCACTTCGCGAGTGGATGGCGCTGATCGGAGCAGCAAAAAGTGTTGCAGTCAATTTGCTGGGTAAGCTTAAGACAACACTGCAAATGGTTGCCATCCCTTTTTTATTGT
>CAIMNS010000229.1 GCA_903842945.1 uncultured Burkholderiales bacterium | reverse complement strand
TGATCAAAGCGAAATCATTTATTTTCAAGTTCTCAACACGGATGGCTCGATGATTGCCGGGCATCCTGGATTTAAAGCGTCCTTGCCAGGCATAGGTGAGCCACCACGTTTTTCAAACTTAGAGTTTCAGGATAAAAACTTCAGAACGGTCGCGATTTACCGCTCGCAGCCATCGCCCTTCTATTTAGTCATGGCGCAAACCTCGGACTTCAGATCGGCGTTGACCGAACGATTGGTCCTCTTTTCTATTGTGCCGCAACTCTTTTTCTTGATGTTGCTGGTTTGGTTTTTGAGAGGTGTGATCAAAAAAGAGTTGGCACCCTTGTTGGATCTTGAAAAAGCGGTAGAAACCCGTGCTGTCATTGATTTGACGCCTGTGCAAATTGACACAAGAACGAAAGATGTTCATGATTTAAGCACAGCCATCAATCGATTGTTTTTCAGGATCGATGATGGTGTTCGCTTACTTAGGGAGTTTTCAGGCAATGTGGCCCATGAACTGCGTACACCTCTTGCGGGCATTCGAGCGCAAGCAGAGTATGGCCTTGCCAATCAGAATCCTGAAATTTGGCTCCAACAACTGCAAGGCATTTCTAAGAGCGAACTGCGTGCAAGTCACATGGTCGATCAACTGCTGGCACTTTCATTGACCAATGAAGCAAAGTCTGGGTTGATCTATGAAGACATTGCTGTGGATGAGTTGGTCAAAGAGGCGGTCTTGAGGTTTTTACAAAGGGCCGACTCTTTAGGTGTTGATTTAGGTGTCAAAGGTTTTGAGTTAGGCGTCAAAATAAAAACTCAACGCTCCTTGCTTGAAGGTGCTTTGAACAATTTGATCGACAACGCACTCAGATATGGTGTCTCAGAAATCGAGAGTTTTAATCAAATCACCATTGAGATTGAGAAAACACAGGAAGCAAATCAAAAAAGTTTCTTGGACATTTCTGTGGTGGACAATGGCAAAGGCATCTCCGATGAGTTCAAGCACCAAGTCATGCGCAGGAGAACCCAGGGCCAAGCGGGACTGAATCTGGGGGCAGGAGCAGGCCTTGGTTTGGCGATTGTGGTGGAATATGCAAAACTGCTCAATGCTGAGTTCATTCTTCAAGACAATATGGGGAGTGGCTTGAAAGCCATTTTGAGGTTGCCGCTGGATTGATGCTTTAAGTGAGCCTTGACCCAAAAAAGTCACAAGAGGGTAAGCATAGGGTCACTGCAAGTGGTGATGAGGTGGGCCCCCATGTTGTTGCTTTGTTTTTTTATTTGCATGGATGGTCGTGACCTGATCAAGATCGCATCCCTGACGATCTTTGCACTTCAAGTAAAATGCAGTTTTGATGTCAATCATTTTTTTAAGGTTCCAAGCATGTCGAAATTTTTTAGACGTTTTTTTGTTGGGCTCGTGTTGGCTCATGGTTCAATGCTTGGTCTGTTGCAGGCCCAATCTTTTCCTCAGAAAACGATCACCATCGTTGTCCCTACGGCACCAGGAGGAGCCAATGATGCGATGGCTCGCATCATTGCGCAAAGCATGTCTCCTCACGTTGGGCAAGCGGTGATTGTTGAAAACAAAGCCGGTGCGAATGGTGCAATTGCCTCCGAGTTTGTCGCTAGAGCCACCCCAGACGGTTACACCATCATGTTTGGCTACATTGCCACGCATGGCATCAACCCAGCCTTGCAAAAATTGAAATACGATCCGGTAACAGATTTCGAGCCCATTGGTTTGGTGGCCAACTCACCGACCTTGATGGTGGTGACGAACAGCTTGAATGTCAAAACCCCCAAAGAGCTCATTGCCTTGATCAATGCCAAGCCCGGCACCATGAGTTATGCGTCCGCTGGAAAAGGCACGGCGCCTCATCTTTCTGGCGAGTTGTTCAAGATTGCAACGGGCGTTGATTTGGTGCACATTCCCTACAAAGGTTCTGCGCCAGCTGTCGTCGACACCATAGGTGGAACGACCCAAGTGATGTTCCCAAGCTTGTTCACGGCCTACCCCCAAGTCAAGGCAGGCAAGCTCAAAGCGCTTGGTATTGCTGGAGAGAAAAGATCCTCTGTGATGCCTGAGGTGCCTACGTTGACCGAGCAAGGTATACCCAATGTCAATGTGAACCAATGGTATGGGCTTTTTGCGCCAGCTAAAACTCCTAAAGCCGTCGTTGATCGGTTGAACAAGGAGCTCAACGCGGTCCTCAGCGACAAGGTCATCGAAAAGAAAATCGAGGACCAAGGGGCTGAGGTAGAAACAAGTACGCCTGAGCACCTTAGAAACTTGGTCCAGTCAGAAGTGATCCGGTGGAAGAAGGTGGTGGCTGCCGCAAAAATCACGGTTGATTGAATTTAAGATTGATCACCATGTCCGACAACGCAACACCCCCCTTACGAGTCATCACCTCTGGCGCCTTTGCTGCTGCACTTCAACTTTTAACGCCCTTGTTCGAAGCCAAGCATCAAAGAAAAGTTGATTTATTTTTTGGCTCTTCGATTGGAGCGGCCCACGACTCCATTCCAACTCGTTTGAGTCAAGGTGAGCAATTCGATTTGTTTATTTTGGCCTCATCTGCTTTGGATCACTTTGTCGCTCAGGGCAAAATTCAACAGGGATCCAGGGTGGATTTGGTGATTTCTAACATTGGAGCTGGGGTACGCGTGGGGGATGCAGATGTTGACATCAGCACGGTGGATGCTTTGAAAAAAGCCTTGCTGAGCGCTGGTCGAATTGCATATTCAGCCAGTGCAAGTGGAACTTATTTGTCTGAAGAGTTGTTTCAAAAGTTGGGCATTGAAGCTGAAATGGCGGTCAAGGCCAAGAAAATATTCAGTGAACGTGTGGGAACAGTTTTGTTGCGCAATGAGGCTGATTTGGGTTTTCAACAAATCAGCGAATTGATCCCCATCGAGGGCATCAAGATCGTTGGGGAACTTCCCCCCGAGGTTCAGAGATCGTTTTTCTTTTCGGCAGGCATTGGTGCTCAAACGGCTCAATTGCAAGCCGTCAGACAATTCGTTGAGTTTTTAGCCAGCCCTGAGGTGGCTGATGTTGTTGCTAAAACAGGTCTCAAGCCCGTCTTGCCATCGATGCCTTGGTGAGAACGGTTTGAAGAGATCTTGGTTGAACGTAGGGTCTAAAGGTCATGGATTTCAAGTATGCAACCTTTAAAAGGAATCACTGTTGTCAGCCTAGAGCACGCCATTGCTGCTCCCTTTGCAACAAGGCAATTGGCCGATCTGGGTGCGCGAGTCATCAAGGTCGAACGCCCCAATGGAGGTGACTTTGCCAGGAAGTACGACGAGCGCGCAAAAGGCATGTCCTCTCACTTCGTTTGGACCAATCGGTCCAAAGAGAGTTTGACGCTTGATTTGAAAGATCCAGAGGCTTTGGCCACGCTCAAGCTGTTGATCAGCCAAGAGGCCGATGTGCTGGTGCAGAATTTGGCGCCAGGCGCAGCCAAAAGAATGGGCCTGTCTTATGAGGACTTATCAAAAAGCAAGCCTGGCATCATCGTTTGCGATATTTCGGGTTACGGCAGCGATGGCCCCTATGCAAACAAAAAAGCCTACGACTTGTTGATTCAAAGCGAAGCTGGATTTTTAAGTACAACAGGAACTCAAGATCAAGTGGCAAAGGCGGGTATTTCAATTGCGGATATTTCAGCGGGAATGTACGCCTACACCAATATCTTGGCGGCCTTGATGCATCGCCAACAAACTGGGCAAGGACAGTGCATTGATATCTCCATGATGGAGTCCTTGTCAGAATGGATGTCCTACCCACTTTACTATGCGATGGATGGTGCTGAACCGCCTGCTCGAGCAGGAGCGAGCCATGCAAGCATCTACCCTTATGGCCCCTTTGAAGCTGGCGACGCAAAGGTGGTCATGCTTGGGTTGCAAAATGAGAGGGAGTGGTTGGTGTTTTGTGAGAAAGTTTTGCTCAATGAGCAATTGGCCCGGGACGAACGGTTCAACACCAACACCAAGCGAAGTGAAGCCAGAGAGACATTGAAGGCCTTGATTTTGCAGGTTTTTTCTTCCATGACAGCTGCTCAGGTCAGTGAGCGATTGGAGGAGGCCGGTATTGCCAACGCCCAAGTCAACGCCATGGCTGAGGTATGGTCTCATGAGCAGTTGGCGCACCGAAACAGATGGGCCTTGATTGAGACACCCGTGGGGGAGATGCCTGCGCTCATTCCACCAGGTTCATGGAGCCAAGGTCCTCCTCGCATGGACCCTGTACCTGAAGTAGGGGAGCACACAGACTCGATTTTGAGAAATCTTGGTAAAACAAACTTGCAAATCGATCAAATGCGAGCAAGGGGCTCGATTTAGCCGATGTTTGGATTGATCAAGATGGCTTTGAGGCACATGTATTGGCGTAAACACTGTTCAGATTGATTGAAAGCCCCCTTAAGATTTGATCCTATCAATCAAGGAGATCAAAATGCGATTACGTCAAACTGGGCTTGCTGTCTTAAGTGCACTGCTGATGAGTTCATGCGCCAACTTGAGCGGTTCTCCAAGCGGATTTACACCACTGTTTGAACCGGGTAGCAATCTCCTGGGATGGACCAAAGCGGGAGATTCAAATTGGAGAATTCAAGACGGTGCCATTCAAGCAGACTTTTTGCCTGGAAAGATAGCAGGCTTTTTGATTTCCAAAAAGGTTTATACCGACTATCAAATTTACGCAGAGTTCTGGGTCGATTCGGAAACCAACAGC
>CAIMNS010000228.1 GCA_903842945.1 uncultured Burkholderiales bacterium | reverse complement strand
GTGTGATCCTTGGCTCCAAAAACGAAGTCGACCGCATCACACGCTATCACTCAGAGGCTTCATCCCAATGATCTTGGGACCTAAGCCACCCTTTGAGCTTTGCAACCCCAAGCGGTTGGTCCCCCTTTAAGCAAAAACCTTTCTGAAGTGGCCTAAAGGGTTCTTAGGACTCCCCAAGTTGAGGAGTTTGCCTTATGGTTACTTCTCTATCTCAAACCAGCAAAAAAGGTTAAGCTATTGTCTTGGATAAACTATAACTTCTCACAAACTCGCTTTGTATACGCATCATATGTTTTATGACATGAACCCACTTCGCCCATTTCTTAAGTTAAAACGACTTTTCATATTTCTCGTGTTCTTGTCTGGCATGTGGAATTTGGTTTTTGCGCAATCAGATTATCCCAATCATCCGATCAAACTCATTTGCGTTCATGCTGCGGGTGGGAGTGCAGACGCCTTGTCCAGAGTCCTAGCTGACCGGCTTTCAAAATTACTGGGGCAATCCGTGGTGGTTGAAAACAAGCCTGGTGCTGGCACCATGCTAGGTGCCACACAAGTTGCCAATGCTCCAGCAGATGGCTACACCGTTTTGATGGCCAGTGTGACCACCCTGTCCATCAACCCAAGTCTTTATTCACAAATGAGCTACCATCCTTTGAAGGATTTTTCGCCAGTGGCTTTGGTGGCGCAAACACCCTCCGTTTTGGCAGTCTCCCCATCGGTCAATGTTAAAAATCTCAAAGAATTGCTTGAACTTCTCAGAGCCAACCCAGGCAAGTACAACTACAGCTCTCCAGGCCAAGGCACCTCTGCTCACCTTGCTGGTGCGCTTTTCACCTCTATGGCCAAAGTGGATGTGGTCCACATCCCCTACAAAGCAAGTGCCTCGGCCGTATTGAGCCTGATGTCGGGCGAGGTACAAATGACTTTTGAAAACAGCTTGGTCCCCTTTAGCAAAAGTGGCAAGTTAAAACCCATTGGTGTTGCAAGTTTAAAACGCTCCATTTCTTGGCCTGAATTGCCCACGATTGCCGAGCAAGGACTGCCCGGTTACGAGTCCACCGTTTGGTACGGTGTTGTTGCCCCGAGCGCCACACCAAGCGACATCATCAAAAAACTCAATGACAACATCAACCTGGCCCTAGGACAAAAGGAATTGCTCGACAAGATCAAATCTTTATCTGGGGATCCGATCGGCGGAACCCCTGAATCCTTCACAGACAGGATCAAAGCCGACACCATCAAGTGGGCTCAAGTCATCAAAATTGCAGGGGTCACCAGCGAATAATTGCACGCTCAACAGGTCTACTTTTCAAACTTCAACTGAACCCATATTTCATGTCTTCTCCATCCCATCAACCCCAAATTGCCATCATTGGAGCTGGCATTGGTGGTGTCGCATGCGCAAGCGCTTTGGCCAAATTCGGAATCAAAGCGCACATTTATGAACAAACACTCCAGTTCGCCAGAGTAGGTGCTGGTATTCAGATGGGCCCCAACGCAACCCAGGTCTTGCATGGACTGGGCCTAAAAGAGCACTTGGCGCAAAGCGCTTTTCAACCTAAAACCAATCTCAATCGCGTTTGGAACACGGGAGAGGTCAGCAACGACTATCCTTTGTCGGAGCACGTGATTGCCAAGTATGGCTCACCCTTTTATGCATTGCATCGTGCTGATTTGCATGAAGCGCTGACCCAACTGGTCCCCAGTGATCAAATTCACCTCGGCAAAAAGCTCACGGCACTGCATCAAGATGAAAAAGGGGTTGAACTCCAATTTGCGGACGGCTCAAGAGTCCATGCAGATGCCGTCATCGGCGCAGATGGTGTTCACTCTTTGATTCGAGAACATCTTTTAGGTCCTGAGGCACCTAGGTTCACCGGTCGCATCGCCTACCGCACCACTTACCCTGCATCTAGGCTCAAAGGCCTTGACATTGGGGAGTCTAGAACAAAGTGGTGGGGACCTGATCGCCACATTGTGATTTACTACGTCACCAAAAAGCGAGATGAAATTTATTTTGTCACCAGTCAGCCTGAGGATGCCAATTGGACCACCAAAGAATCCTGGTCATCCAAAGGGGATCTCCCTACGCTACAAGAGGCTTACGCTGGTTTTCATCCTGATGTGCAAGCGGTCATCGCCGCATGCCCCGAGGTCCATAAATGGGCACTCTTTGAGCGCGATCCGTTGAACACTTGGGTGCAAGGCAGGGTGATGCTTTTAGGCGATGCTTGCCATCCCATGACCCCTTACATGGCACAAGGCGCAGCGATGGCGCTTGAGGACTCGGTGGTCCTAGCAAGGTGTTTAGATGCCTACAAAGGCGAGGATTTGAATGCGACCTTTAAGCGCTATGAAGCGCTCAGGAAACCCAGAACCTCAGAAATTCAAAAGGCATCGGGGGCCAATCAATGGATGCAAAACAAAACCAACCCTGACTGGGTCTATGGCTACAACGCTTGGTCGGTCCCCTTAGAGGTCGAGTCGCTGATTTGAAACTGGGTCAACTGATCACGTCTGTGATCAGTTGACCTCAATTGCAATCTTACCGGTTTGGTCATTGCTCATCAAATACAACTGCGCTTGATCGAGTTCTGTGAATTTAAAGCTTCGATCCAAGATGACTTTGATTGAACCGTCGGCAACACCAGCGGCACAATCCTCTTCGAAAAGCCTTGAGCACTCTTGCGTTTGAGCCAATGTGCGGGTTCTAAAAGTCCGACCTATCACGCTGGCATTCTTTCTGGCCAACTCATCCAAATTGATGCTTGCCGTGTTTCCAGCATTGCGTCCAACCGTGATCAATCGTCCGCCTAAAGCCAGGGCCTTCAAATTGGCTTCTAAAAGAGTCGATCCGACCTGATCCATGATCAGATCCACACCTCGACCCTCAGTCAATTCAAGGAGCTGATCCACCCAAGTTGGGTCCTCGGTGTTGAGCACAGCACTTGCACCCAAGGCCTTAAGGGCGGATATTTTGTGCGCAGAACGGGTCGTTGCAAAAACCTGTTCAACACCCAAATAGCGCGCCATTTGAAGACCTGTAACACCCACGCCCGAAGAGCCAGCTGTCACCAATACACTTTGGGCTGTTTTGATCTGTCCAGCTGTGACCAAGGCATCGTGTGCAGTGATGAAGACGTTGGGAATGCAGCCGGCTTCAAGCCAAGAGATGGAGCTTGGTTTTTTCATCAAGGACTTTTCTGAGGCCAGCGCAAACTGGGCAAACCCAGCAGGCGAGCGCGTCATCACTTCATCCCCAATGTGCCAAGCTTGTACATCCTTGCCCAAGGCGCAGATCACGCCAGCGAATTCAATGCCTGTCACCAATGGCTTGGCCAGTGGGTCCTTGTGCTTCAAGACGCTTTGGGTCTCGCCTCGATTGACCGAAGAGGCCTTGACTTGGACCAACACCTCATGGGGAGCAGGCACAGGAATTGCCATCTCAGTGGCTTGATATCGGCCTCCGCTTGGACCTGGCATGACCAGCATTTGTATCATGGTGGTTGAACTCATCGAATACTCCCTCTTTAAAACGGACCCCTGTCACCAGGACGAATCCGAGCTTGGTGGCCCAGATCAGCTATTATATGAACAGTGGGCTCTTTGTTGAGCCTGGGTCAAAAACATCAACTTACCCATGCCCCTTTGAAGAAAGAGATTTCATGTCTGTCAATGATCAAGACCTCATGCTCCAAGCCATTGAAAAAGAATTGAGTTTGAATCAAATCAATGACGTGCTTTGGAACAAAGCTGCCATGCTGTCTGAAGGTGATGCCTCCAAGAGACGAGAAAACTACATCAAACTTCGCATGCAAGCCATGCAAGAAACCGTCAAGTCTCACGTTTTAAAAGAAATCAAAGCGGACTTTGCAAGAAAGATGGCCAAACCAGCAGATTTTTTAAGCGCAAAAGATCTTTTCAAAAAATAGCCTTTGTCTCCAAAAACACCTCTGACAGCGTTTGACCGAAGGATCCCTTTGTACCTCTTGTGAGTTGAGTGTTCCCTCATACAGGAGTTGCTCGTACTCGATCGATGCGTCTTCCATCCAGTGACTCCACTTTAAGCACCCAGCCTGAGCAAACGAACTCGTCACCGACTTGCGCGAGTTGACCTTTTAAAAACAAAATCAATCCTGCCAAGGTGTTGTAGTGGCCCAAATTTTCCTGAGGCAAAAAGTCATGGATATGGAGTCTGTCTTTGATCTCTTTTAAGGAAATCAACCCATCCAGAACCACAGAACCATCGGAGTGAGGCTTGGCTCCCTCTTGCGTCTGTTCAATCGCATTCATCCACGCACCCGTGATCGCCTCCAGTAAATCCCTGGGCGTTAAAAGCCCCTGCACGTCTCCGTACTCATCGACCACCAACACGATTCGAGAGGCTGTTGAGAGTTGCGACTGCGACCATGTATCAGGTCGCTTGAACTGCTCCAACAAATCCAGTCCACTTAAAGTCTCCGGGACAAAGGAGGCTGGCACCATCAATTCTGACAAGGGCTGGGAAAAACTTGACAAATGGACCAATTGACCCAGGCTCACCAAACCCACAACCTGGTTCAAATCACCCTTACAAACTGGGTACCAAGAATGCGGCGTCAGGAGCTTCAATTTGAGCAATGCCTCTTGAACACCCATGTCGGCCTGAAGCCAGACAATATCAGATCTAGGCACCATCATCGATTTCAAAGGACGGTCATCTAAATCAAACACATTTTTAACCATCTCGTGCTCTTGTTTTTCAATCAAACCAGAAAGCACCCCTTCGTCCAAACTGGCACTGATTTCTTCTTGGGTCACACTCAAGTCCTTTTGCGCGCTGATGTTCAACAAGCGCAAAATAGCAAACGTCGTCCAGGTCAATGAAGCAACAAGCGGTCTTGCAACAAAGGCCAGGCCAACCATCATCGGCGATGTCCACCTAGCGACGGTTTCTGGATACAGTTGACCGATCCTCTTGGGAACAAGTTCACCAAAAATCAAGGTCATGAACGTGATTAAGAACACCACCAAAGCTGTGGCTGCCACTTCTGCAACGTGATGCGTCACACCTTGAGCTTCAAGCCAATAGGAGACCTCGTGGCTGTATGCAGCATCACCTAAAATACCATTCAAGATGCCAATGACGGTGATCCCAATTTGAACTGTCGATAAAAAACGTGTTGGGTTTTCCATCAATTCAAGTGCTGATTTTGCGCCACCATCCCCCGCATCTAGCCACACCTTTAAGCGCGGTTTTCTACTGGACGCCAGGGCCATTTCTGACATGGCAAACAGTCCATTGATAAGAGTGAGTATGATGATGATCACTAAGTTCATTTAAAACACCTTTTAGATTCAACTTTTGAGCGCACAAGACAACCCCCTAGAAACACACTCAAGATGGCAAATTATCTGATCGGCGACATCCAGGGCTGCAACCTGACTCTGGGCAAGCTATTGCAAACCATTGATTTCTCACCCAGCACGGACACCATCTACTTGCTGGGCGACTTGATCAATCGCGGCCCTGACAATGTGGGTGTCCTAAGGCGCCTCATGGCCTTGGGCACCAGTGCGAAGTCTATCTTAGGTAACCATGATCTGCACTTCTTATCGGTGGAAAAAGGCATCAAGTCACCCAAAAAGGGGGACACCATTCAAGATATCTTGAATGCCAAAGATCGCTCGGAGCTGACCCTTTGGCTAAGACAACAGCCTTTGGCACTTGTGGCATCTGATTACTTGCTGGTTCACGCAGGTGTTCATCCCATGTGGAGCACAGCGCAGACACTTGACCTTGCTCGTGAAGTTCACGATATCCTTATCGCACCCGATTACGAAGAATTTTTAACTCACATGTATGGCAACGAGCCCACCACTTGGAGCGACGACTTAGCGGGCATGGATCGACTCAGGCTCATCGTCAACGTTCTCACCAGAATGCGATTTTGCAGTCCTGAGGGACAGCTCAACTTCAATGCCAAGTCCTCGCTCACGCAAGGGCCTGAGGGCTTTTTACCTTGGTTTGAAATAAGGGGACGCAAGACCGAGCAGCAACACATTGGATTTGGACACTGGTCAACCGCCGGCGGGACTGAAAAGAACCATGCCGTGTGTTTGGATACGGGTTGTGTCTGGGGAAAGGGCTTGAGTGCCTTGAAACTGCCCTTGACTTCAGCTAGCGGCAAGGGGACTTGGTTCACCCAAGCCACACTTGAAGAAGCTGCACCGTTTGTCGAATGAAGTCGGCCTAGCTAAAGTCTTGAGCTCAAGAAGGTGACACAATTTCTGTCTTGAACAAAGCAGCTACTTTTCTCTTGGGCTTGATGTTGGCTGAGATGGACCTGGAAGTGGTCTTGGCTGTGGACTCCCAAGACGGCAACTGCTCTTCTTGCGCAGGACTTGGTTCATAGGGCTTGTCAAAGAAAGGATCGACTGGAACCGCCTTTCTTTCATAGGAACGCTGCCCCCAGGCAGGGGCACTGGATGACGAATGCGAGCGCTCAAAGTTCTCGCGTGAACTGCCACCTCTAGGTCGGCCTTCTGCACTGTCTCTGTAGCCCCTTGAGTCACCTATGGACTCTCTCGGTCTCGATGAAAAACCATCATTGAATTCAATCGTTTCCAATTCAACTTTTGTTTTGATCATCTTTTCTATGTCTGCAAGGTTCTTGCTATCGGTTGCAGAAACAAAACTGATGGCAAGACCCGATGCACCAGCTCTCCCAGTGCGTCCAATGCGGTGAACGTAATCTTCTGCGTTGTAGGGGACGTCAAAGTTAAACACAGCAGGCACATCCTTGATGTCCAATCCTCTAGCGGCAACGTCTGTGCAAATCAACAGATCCACTTCGCCGCTTTTAAAGGCCTCCAACGCCTTGAGCCGTTCATCTTGGCTTTTGTCGCCATGCAAGGCACTGGTCTTGAGTCCATCTCGCTCCAAAGAACGCGCCAAACGCGCACAACCCAACTTGCTGTTGACAAAGACAAAAGCTTGCGTGATCCCATTTTTGAGAATCAATTGTTTGAGCGCCCGTCTCTTGTCATCATCAACAACACTGTAGAAATGTTGCTTGACGGTGGATGCGGTCTCATTGGGCCTAGCCACCTCGATGGTGACCGGGTTTTGTAAATAAGTAGAAGCGAGTCTTTTGATCTCTGGCGAAAAGGTCGCTGAGAACAAAAGGGTCGTCCTTTGTTTGGGTAAAAAACTTAATATTCTCTGCAAATCTGGTAAAAAACCAATGTCAAGCATGCGATCAGCTTCGTCCAGCACCACATATTCAACTTGGTTCAACACCACATTTTTTGCTTCGATGTGATCCAGCAAACGCCCAGGGGTTGCGACCAAAACCTCAACACCTCTTTTGAGCTCAAGGGTTTGCGGTTTCATGTCCATTCCACCAAAGACCACCGCACTTCGAATCTGCGAATACTTGGCATACAACTTGACTTGTTGCGCCACTTGGTCGGCCAACTCGCGCGTCGGCAACAAAACCAGCGCACGCACTGGATGGCGAGCAGGTGAGGTGGAGGAATTCTCGTGCTTCAAAATGCGTTGAAGCAAGGGCAAGGAGAAAGCGGCTGTTTTTCCCGTTCCGGTTTGCGCAGCCCCCATCACATCTTGTCCAGTCAAAACCACAGGAATGGCCTGGGCTTGGATGGGGGTCATGGACTCGTAACCCATTTCGGCCACGGCGCGTGCTAGCACTGGGGCCAGCTGAATATTTGAAAATGAACTCATGTAGGAATGCTATTGTCTCACCAATGAACTTAGGAAGCTAGGCGTCTTCACGTTTTTGGCAACGTCACGCCACTTTGCCCTTGGTATTTGCCTCCACGGTCCTTGTAGCTGGTCTCACAAACTTCATCGCTTTCAAAAAACAAAACCTGCGCACACCCCTCCCCTGCATAAATTTTAGCGGGCAGTGGGGTTGTGTTGCTGAACTCCAAGGTCACATAACCCTCCCATTCGGGCTCAAACGGGGTGACGTTGACAATGATGCCGCAGCGTGCGTAGGTGCTCTTGCCCAAGCAAATGGTCAAAACATTTCTTGGAATTCGAAAATACTCCACCGTTCTAGCAAGAGCAAAACTGTTGGGGGGAATCACGCAAACATCGGACTTGATATCAACAAAGCTGCGCTCATCAAAGTTCTTTGGATCCACCACCGTGCTGTAGACATTGGTAAAGACTTTGAATTCGGGTGCACACCGAATGTCGTAGCCATAACTGCTTGTCCCGTAACTCACGATTTTTTGACCATCGTGCATGCGAACCTGTCCAGGCTCAAACGGCTCAATCATGCCGTGATCCTTGGCCATTTGGCGAATCCATCTGTCTGATTTGATACTCATGGCCTTATTTTACAGGATGAAAGACGCCCGTGAAATCAAAATTGTATCAATGGCCCATGGGCAAAGGGGTGGTGACGCCATCGAGCAAATAATTCATTTGCTGAACTTGCGCATCCGTCAATGCATCGCCCTCTTTGATGATCTTTTTTGCATCTTGGGTCCATAAAGGGCCTTTGAAGACGATGGTTTTGCCTTGAATGATTCGTTTTTTCACCTCTTCCACCTCCTTTTTGACGGACAAAGGTACCTTGTCATGCCAAGCGCGAAGGTCAACCATGCCTTCACGCAATCCACCCCAGGTGTCTTGGCTTTTCCATGAGCCCTCAAGAAGTGCTTTCACACGGGAGACATCGTATTTCTCCCAATGGTGGGTCACCGCCAAGAGTTGAGCATTTGGCCCCATCGAACTCAAGTCGGAGTGGTAGGCAATGGCCCAAACGCTTTTTTCCTGAGCGACTTGCATGACAGCGTTGGTGCCCGTGTGATAAGCCAACACATCCGCACCTTGATGGATCAAGGACTCAGCAGCATCACGCTCCAAGCCTGGGCTGAACCATGAGTTCACCCACACCACCTTCAATTTAGCTTGCGGGTCCACAGCACGCATACCCAATACAAAGGCATTGATGCCCTGCAGCACCTCTGGAATGGGGAATGCAGCCACATACCCTGCCAAGTGATTTTTTGACATCTTTGCCGCCGCTATTCCCGCTAAATAGCGTCCCTCGTAGTAACGAGCGTTTGACGTGGCCACGTTGTCAGCGCGCTTATAACCCGTCACCGACTCAAAGCGCACCTTTGGAAATTCTTTTGCCACCTGAATTGTTGGATCCATGTAGCCAAAACTTGGCGTAAAAATCAATTGATGACCCGTTTTGGCCAAATCACGAATCACACGCTCAGCGTCGGGTCCTTCAGACACACTTTCAACATAAGTTGTTTTGACCAAGGGTGCCTTGTTCGACTTGTTGAACGCTTCTTCGATGGCCCTGCGGCCTAAATCGTGCTGGTAGACCCAACCCCCGTTAGAGATGGGACTGATGTAGACAAATGCCACTTTCAAAGGCTCTTGAGCCTTGGCATTCAAACATAAAAAAATCAAAGTCAATACAGCGACGCATTTAGCGCTGAGGTTTTTATACATGGTGTTCCTCGACATGGCCATCAGTGGCAATAAAAATGAATGAAATTGGTCGTGTTTGCTCTCAAAACAAAGCTGAAAAATGTATCTTTGAAGCCTACAACCGCAAAATGCACCAAAATGATGCAGATGCGAATAGATTATACTTTAGTACACATTGAATCTTCAATTTCCTGTTAGAAAACAGAAAATCGAATTCAAGCCACCATACAATATGCGTAAACCCTAATTGCTCCCCTTATGGGATCGTCTTGCAAGGTTTTGGCGCAAGGCCATGCTGACCAACAAGACGCCATCCCGCGGTTAAGTTTCTATCTCAAAACAACTCATGATGAACACTCGTATTTCTTTGAATCAAAAAGCAACTCTTGTCAGTTGGACCTTCTCGATCTGTTTGCTTGGTGCTTGTTCAACCACCATTGACCTGAGCAAGGAAGGCTTCAAAGAAAGTGCAAACCCCAAAGCATTGATCGAGAATTCTTACAGCAAACTCGATCAAAACGCCTACTCACTCAGATCAAGCGCTGCCAAAGAAACGCAGAGTTCAAATCCTGAAGGCGCAACAAAATTTGCATGGAATGCAACTCAAAGCAAAGAATGGTGGAAAGCCTTTCAATCGGCGCCCCTTGAACAATTGGTTCAACTAGCGCTCACTCACAACCCGAATTTGACCGCAGCCTCAGCCAGCTTGACCCAAGCACAAGCCAATGCCATGGCCACCTATGGCTCACTTGCCTTTCCCAATGTCAATGCGCAAGTCGGCGCGAACCGTCAGCGAGTTTCCCAAGCCACCTCGAACATTCCAGGGGGTTCAATTTTCAATTTGTACAACTCCTCGGTCAATGTATCCTACTCATTGGACCTTTTTGGAGCCAATCAATTTGCCATCGCCAGTGCACAAGCTCAAGCACAATTTCAAGCCTACCAATGGCGTGCAGCTGAACTGAGTTTGACTGGCAATGTGATCACTGCAGCTATTCGACAAGCTCAATTGAGTGAGCAAATCAAAGAAACTCAGGACATCTTGGCTGCCCAAGAGAAGCAACTCTCGATCATGCAAAACCAACTTAAATTGGGAGCGATCAACACGAGCTCGGTTCTTGCTCAAGCCAGCTTGGTTTCTCAAACCAAGGCCGCATTGCCCGCTTTGCAAAAATCTCTTGAGCAAGCCAGTCACCAAATTGCAATTCTATGTGGGGATTTTCCATCGCAGATGAAATGGATGGGTCTGGCCGTGGGCGATTTGACCCTACCCAATGAGTTGCCTGTCAGTCTTCCGTCGGAACTGGTTCGACAACGTCCGGATATCTTGGCTAGCGAAGCCTTGCTCAATCAATCCATAGCAGCCTTGGGTGTTGCCAAAGCCAACCTTTATCCACAGGTCAACCTCTCGGCCAATGCCGGTTCTTTGGCAACACTTGGTAACAATTTATTCAGCACGCCGTGGAGCTTTTGGACCCTGAGCACGGGACTGACGGCCCCCATCTTCAATGCCGGCGCTTTGGACTCAAAAGTACAAGCCGCAAGAGCAGGCTATGAATCTTCCTTTTATAGCTACAAAGCCACTGTACTGGGTGCTTTTCAAAATGTAGCGGACTCTCTTGCAGCCATCGAGTTCGAGACCAAGAGCTATCAACAGCAGAACACCAATGTGAAGCTAGCCAAAGACAGTTTGTCCATCGCGCAACAACAATATACCTTGGGCGCCATCAATTACATGGTCTTGTTGGATGCACAACGCAACTACGCACAAGCAAAAATTGGATTGCTCAACACACAAGCCAATCGTCTTGCCAACACGGTTGCCTTGTACCAATCCATGGGAGGCGCCCCATGGGCGCCGTCAGACATGCCAGCGCCTAAAACCATGGGTAAGTTGGCGCAAGTGCAGTAATTTCCTCAAGAAACAAGCCCAAGCTTGAAAACCTTTGAATTCTTAATCTACCTTTAAAGTGAGAACTGAAAATGACCAAACGCATGCTCATCATGCTCGGATGTATTGTGGTACTGATCGCCGGTCTGGCCTTTGGCTTTTATCTGCATATTCAAAAACTGATTGCAAGTGCACCTAAACCAGGGGCACAAACCGTCAGCACCATAACGGTCACCCCCCTAGAATGGAGACCGCAAGCCTCATCCATTGCCAATCTCGTCCCCGTCAAAGGCGTTGAATTGAGCAGTGAAGTCTCTGGTTTGGTCAAAGAGGTCTTGTTCAAATCCGGGCAGCTCGTCAAGGCTGGAGATCCCTTGATCCTACTGAATGCAGACGCCGAAACTGCTCAATTCAATGCCGCTCAAGCCAGTGCCGACTTGGCAGACATTGTCTACCAAAGAGACAAGGCTCAGTTGGCGGCTCAAGGCATCAGCCAAGCTCAAGTGGATTTTGATTGGGCAGACCTGAAAGTCAAACGAGCCCAAGCAGCCCTTCAAAAGGCCAATTTAGATAAAAAAACCATCAAAGCACCCTTCAGTGGAAAACTTGGCATCACGGCCATTGTTGCAGGTCAGTTTTTAAATCCTGGCGATAAAGTGGTGACTCTCCAAACCCTTAACCCTATCTTTGCTGACTTCTTTCAACCTCAACAAAAAATATCTCAACTGAAAATTGGTCAAACCGTTGAGATGACTGTGGACGCTTACCCTGAGCAAAAAATAATGGGTAAGCTCACAACTCTCAATCCCAAGGTGGAATCGAGCTCAAGAAACATTCAAATTCAAGCCACGTTTGACAACCCCAAGGGTGAACTCTTGCCTGGTATGTTCGCCAAGGTCAACGTCACGCTTGGTGAGGCACAGAAGTTTCTCACCTTACCGCAAACTGCAATCACCTACAACCCCTATGGATCGACCGTATTTGTGATTGAAGAAGAGGAAGGCAAAACCCCAGAGGGCACGCCAAACGGTCAAAAACAAAAGGTGGCCAAACAAGTGTTTGTGACGACAGGGGACACAAGAGGCGACCAAGTGGCGATTCTCAAAGGATTAAAAGCTGGACAAGAGGTGGTGACATCAGGTCAATTGAAATTAAAAAATTCAACGCCCGTGTTGATTGATAACTCCATCACACCAGACAACAATCCCAACCCCAAGCCACAAGAACGTTGAGCTCTTTATGAATTTTACAGATCTCTTTATCAAACGACCGGTTCTCGCATCGGTAGTCAGCTTACTGATCATTGTTTTGGGCCTGCGCTCAATCTTTAATTTGCCAGTCAGTCAGTACCCTAAGACACAAAATGCCGTCGTGACGGTCTCGACGACTTACTTTGGAGCGGACTCTCAAACAGTTGCGGGATTTATCACACAACCTCTTGAGAGCGCCATTGCTCAAGCTCAAGGCATTGACTACATCTCGTCCACAAGTTCAAACGGTATCTCTACCATCACCGCGACCTTGAGGCTCAACTATGACGCAAATCGAGCTCTGACAGAGATCAACACGCAAGTCGCATCCGTCAAGAATCAACTCCCTCCCCAGGCGCAGCAACCTGTCTTGACGGTTCAAATGGGCCAAACCATTGCTGCCATGTACATGGGTTTTTACAGCAACGACTTACCCACCAACAACGTCACAGATTATCTTATTCGTGTGGTCAAACCAAAAATTGACTCCGTTGAAGGCGTTCAAGTTGCCGAGATCTTAGGGGGCCGAATTTTCGCCCTTCGTGCTTGGCTAGATGCTGACAAGATGACCGCCTTCAACGTCACAGCGGCAGACGTCAGTCAAGCTTTGGCGGCCAATAACTTTCTGGCGCCTGTAGGAGTGAGCAAAGGATCCATGGTGACCGTTCCTTTGACAGCTGGAACAGATCTGCACTCGGTTGACGAGTTCAAAAAACTCAACATCAAAACCAGCAACGGTGCATTGGTCAAACTCGAAGACGTCGCAACAGTCTCCTTGGGCTCAGAAAACTATGACTTCAACGTCGCTTTCAGTGGTGTGCGATCCGTCTTCATAGGTATCAAGGTTGCACCTGACGCCAACGTGTTGGATGTCGCTAAACGCGTAAGAACGATGTTTCCAAGCGTCAAAGAGCAACTCCCAAGCGGCCTGACCGGAGCCATTGTTTATGACTCCACCGCCTTCATCAACACTTCGATCTACGAAGTTCTTAAAACACTTGTAGAAGCTCTCTTGATTGTGACCGTGGTGATCTTTTTATTCCTTGGCAATTTCAAAGCGGTCATGATTCCGGTGATTGCCATGCCTTTGTCCTTGATCGGTACATTTTTCATCATGCTCGCACTGGGCTACTCGATCAATTTACTGACGCTCTTAGCCCTTGTTTTGGCCATCGGATTGGTGGTGGACGATGCGATCATTGTGGTAGAAAATTTTGACCGACACATGAAAGATGAGGGCATGAACTCCTTTGATGCTTCCATCAAAGCCGCAAGAGAGCTGGGTAGTCCAATTTTGGCCATGACCGTGGTGTTGATTGCGGTCTATGTCCCCATTGGCTTTCAAGGGGGTTTGACTGGGGCGCTTTTCACAGAGTTTGCATTCACCTTGGCTGGCTCCGTTGCAGTTTCAGGCATCATTGCCCTTACTTTGTCACCCATGATGTGCTCTGAGTTTTTTAAAAATCATGAGCATGACTCTTCCCCCTTGGTTGAGAAAATTGACGCCATTTTTGCAAAGGTTCAAAGACTTTACCAAAAAACGCTTCACAGCCTGTTGAACACCTGGCCGGTTTTAATTGTCATGGGAGCTATTTTGTTCGTGCTTTTGGGCTTGATGTTCAAGATGTCTCAATCCGAACTAGCTCCCCAAGAGGACCAGGGGCTTGTGGCATCCTTGATCACTGGTGCTCCAACCTCAACCGCTGACCAAATGCAAGTCTACGCCAAACAAGTCTTTGATGTTGCCAAATCAGTGCCCGAGTACGAGCAGATGTTTCAAATCACAGGTGTGCCCACCGTCAATGCAGGCATCGGGGGCGTCATTTTCAAAACCTGGGAAAATCGTCAACGCAGCGCTTTGGAACTTCAAATGTATTTGCAGGCACAGTGGAACAAGATCGCAGGCGTGAGAGTCGCTGCGTTTCAGTTCCCTCCTCTACCAGGCTCTTCAGGTTTACCGGTTCAATTTGTGATCTCTACGACAGAGCCCTTTCAAAATCTGAACCAGGTTGCTCAACAAGTGCTTGATAAAGCACGGGCAGCCAACAAGTTTTATTTTGTCGATGTTGATTTAAAAATTGACAAGCCACAAGCCACCGTTGTCGTCGATAGAGACAAAATCTCCGCTCTAGGCTTGACCGAGCAAGATGTTGGCGTTGCTTTGAGTACGGCCCTTGGAGGCGGCTATGTCAACTACTTCTCAATTTCTGGTCGATCTTACAAAGTCATTCCTCAAGTCCAACAAATTGATCGTTTGAATCCAGAAGATATACTTAACTTTAACATCAAGTTACCCAATGGCAACTTGGTCAAAGCCTCAACCGTTGCTAGCTTGAAATTTGATGTGGTTCCTGAATCTATCAATCGCTTTCAGCAATTGAACTCTGCAACCATTTCTGGCGTCTCCGGTGCATCTCAAGGAGAGGTGTTGAAATTTCTAAAAGAGACCGTCCTGGAAATTGCACCCAATGGTTACAGTGTCGATTATTCTGGCCAGTCTAGGCAGTATGTCAAGGAGTCTGGCGGCTTTTTGCTCACCATGTTTTTTGCCATCGTGATTGTGTATCTCGCGTTGGCCGCTCAATTCGAGAGCTTTAAAGATCCCTTGGTGATTCTGGTTTCCGTGCCCTTGGCTCTCTTTGGCGCCATGATCTTTATATTTTTAGGAATGGCATCGGTCAACATTTATACCGAGGTGGGCTTGGTCACCTTGATGGGCTTGATCAGTAAACATGGCATATTGATTGTAGAAGTCGCCAAACAACTGCAAAGAAAAGGACAAAGCAAAAGACAAGCGATTGAAGAAGCAGCATCCATTCGACTTCGTCCAATTCTCATGACGACGGCCGCCATGGTCTTTGGAGTCATCCCCTTGGTGATCGCATCTGGAGCCGGTGCAGCAGGCCGCCAAGCCATGGGCATTGTTATTTTTGCTGGCTTGTCCATTGGAACTCTTTTCACCTTGTTTGTGGTCCCTGCGATGTACCTGTTCATGGCATCTGACCGACTTCAAGAAATTAAAACTTAGCAAAAATATTTTTTCTAGCACCTTTAACATCAAAGCCCTCTCATGAGGGCTTTGATCTTTTAAAAATGACCTTGATATGGTCTTCCAAACTCTATCTACTTGTTCAGCGTGGACAAATACTCTGACAAGAGCTCCAAATCCTCGCTCAAAAGCGCTTGTGCTGCCGAAGTCATTGTGCCGTCAAAGTCGCCACGTTGCGCAGCTTTAAAGAGTTTAAGTTGCTCGAACAAATAAGCTTGATGTTGACCAGCTAGCCTTGGAATGTGTTGTTGCCCAACGAGATTTGCAGTGTGGCAAGCAACACAGTTGTTCTTCTCGGTGATCTCTCGGCCCTTGGATACCACGCTTGCATCTGCCTCACGCAAAGGGGAATTTAGTTTTTGAGAAGAAAAATATTGTGCAAGATCGTTCAAATCCGCGTTAGTGAGCTTTTCAGCAAACGCCGACATGACATCACTTTTTCTTCGACCTTCTCTGTACATGTACAAAGCCGTCACGATGAACTGCTTAGGCTGTGCAGCAATCGACGGGACATTCGGACTGGGAGAGTTACCGTCTGCACCATGACAGGCGGCACAGACTTGAGACTTTTGACGCCCTTCCTCCATGCCAGCAATGCAAGACAAAGCGAAGAGGCTTGATAAAGTAAGAACGGCAGCCGTTCTAATGGCTGCCGTTCTACTCCATTTTTCCAAACGTCTGATGCGTGAACAACAGAATGATTTCATAAAATTACTTGGAATATGACACTCTATAAATAATTCCGTTGTAGTCATCGGAAAAGAGAATAGAGCCATCTTTCATTTGCAACACATCAACAGGACGGCCCCACATGGGAGGATCACCCTTTTCGTTCTCTAGAAAACCATCAATAAATGCATGCTTGGTTGCATTGCCCTTGGCGTCCAAAGAAACACGAATCAAATTGTATCCATGCTTGGGGTCGCGGTTCCATGAACCGTGTTGCGCAATGATCATGCTGTTTTTGTATTCAGCGGGGAACATCTTTCCCGTATAGAACTTCATACCAAGTGGTGCAATATGTGCACCAAGCTTCAAAATGGGTGGTGAGAACTCATCGCATGAACGATTTTGACCATACACAGGATCAAGCGTATCGCCTTGATGGCAGAACGGAAAACCAAAGTGTTGGCCTTTTTTCTTGACAACGTTCAACTCATCGTTAGGCAAATCGGTACCCAGCCAATCACGACCGTGTTCTGTGAACCAGAGGTCTTTGGAGACTGGATGAAAAGCCATGCCAACGCTGTTTCTGACGCCTTGGGCATAATTTTCCATGATGCCCGTCTTGGGATCCACCCTTAGGATGGAGGCCTCGTTGTAGGAGGGCATGGTGATATTCTGAGGGGAGCCAATATTGAAATAAAGTTTACCGTCGGGTCCCATCACCAGGTATTTCCAAAAGTGGCCAGCTGCATTGTTGGGGTCAAGATTATCAATGACCACTTTGCCCTCACCTGGGTTATCAAGCTTGGACTCGATGTCATCAAATCGGGTAATTCTGTTTCGCTCTGCAACGTACAAGGTACCTTTATCAAAAACAAGGCCATTGGGAGCTTTAAGTCCTTTCAGCAAGACTTTGACCTCTCTTTTACCAGCGTTATCAACGATTGCATAGACATTGGTGAGGTTTCTATTGCTTGCAAACACGGTTCCTTTATCGCCTAAAGCCAACGATCTGGCCTCTGGAGCACCCTCGGCCCAGACTTCGACTTTAAAGCCATCAGGCACCTTTAACTTACCAACGGGCAAGTCAGAAGAAGCACGTCCTGTCATGTGCGGTAAAAACGGGTGCAAGGGTGACTGCGCTTGCTCGCTTGCCATCCCCTGCTTCCAGGAGGGAGGGGCGACAGGCGCTTGTTGCGCCATGGAGGTGGTGGCGATGGACGCAATCACAGAAGCAGTAAAGAAAAATTGATTAATCATGGTTTGTCTCTTTAATTGGTTATTTCCCTGAGGTTGGCTTGAACCTGTTCAGAGAAATTAATTCTATATGAGGGACTCCATGAATTCGCCCAATCTGTATTCGGGTTTGTATTTAGAGGGTTAACCACTCTTTAGACGCCCAAGACATTGGGCTTATCAAGTTTCTAATCCAAAAGGATTTTGAAATCATATGAATTTCAATAACCGCGTTCATTCGGCTAGATGAGCTCAACAAGATGAGTGGGATAGAAGAAAAAGTTCTTAGATCATCATGAAAACTTCATTCGAAAATTCATGCTGAATGGATCAATTGGAGTATTCAACCTTGTTTGATAAATGCCCATCCCCCGTTAATTAGGAAGAGCCGAAATATATCAATTTGATTGGAGAACCATTGTAAAAATGGTAGGCTGTGAGTGATTCGAACACCCGACCAATAGATTAAGAGTCTACTGCTCTACCAACTGAGCTAACAGCCAACTAAAAACTAAAAATATTATAATTCATAAAATAATAATTGACCAAGAAATTTTTTCTTGAAAAATACTCTCTCAAGTTCTCTTCTTAAATAAAGCAGAATCGATTCCCTTACATGTCTATGATGCTTAAAAGAATTATTTGTCTTGCTGTGATTTTATCTTCCATGGCTCAGGCTCACGCCTTTTCGTTCGGCGTACCTAAAGACTTGATAGACATTGCTGTGACTAAAAAGTTCCCAATGGAAAAATACACACTAGCGATTGATCATCCAATCACAAAATTTAAAAAAGAGCTTGCTAAAATTGAACTGTGTGGCACGTGGAGTGAAAAATTAACGCATGCATCTGGAGAGTTCTGCGTCGATGTACAACCTCGCTGGAACAAAAGCAAAGGAGACATTGAGATCTCAAAGATCAATATTTTAAAAATCAATGCAAAAGACCTCGGAGAATTACCAACGGCATTGAGTAAAACTCTCAACGCCACCGTTCTAAGTTTATTGGATGGCACATCCATCTACCATATGCCAGACTTCTTGGGCAAGCAACTTCAAAGCATTCATGTTGACGAGGACAGCATCAAACTTGGCTTTTAAGAGCCTGCTTGACCCAAACACACGGAGCTCTTAAGCGCTCTACTTGGTATAAATATCTTGCTTGTGACTGGTGCGTTCGAGCTTGCTCAAGTCAAAGCCATTGAAACTCAAGCGAACCAGAAGATCGTTGAGCTGCTTGTCATCGGGCTCTGGCGTTCTAGACAATATCCATAAATACTCACGCTTAGGCTCACTGATGGCCACCAATTGATAAGCCGAATCTAAATCAATCACCCAGTAATCCCCCCAAACAAAAGGAACCAAGGACATCCAGTCAGGTGCGAAACGGACCTTTAACTTTGCAGACTTCACATCTCCAATTTGCTTTGCAGTACCCAAGGCATCTGAAATCTGCCCACCCTCAAGACGACACTGATTTAAAATAGAAATTTTTCCGTCACTTTTAAGCGTGTAGTTGGCTTTGGTATCGCTTTTGCACTTTTTTTGAAACCAATTCGGGAATTTAGCGATTTCATACCAGCTTCCCAAATAACGGGGAAGGTCAATGGATTCGATGGTTTTGAGGGACGAAGAAGCAATCTCCTGACTGGCCACCAGCCTTGGAAAAACTAAAAAACACATCAAAACCGATGCAATGAGTGATGAGGGTTGGGTGAACAAATTCAAAAAAGAACTCCTGTTATGAACGACGGTTCAAAATTTATGACTGAATGGCTTAGCTCCAGTTCGAGTACGCCCGATAAAGTCCTTGATCAACGGTAGGACCTAAGGGCCCTGCATTCATGAGCCCTCTAGCTTTATTTCAAAGCAGTTCAAAAAATTCAAATGGGGTCATATACTGCAAAGACCTTGTTCGAATTAAATACATGCGTTTCGACAAATGAACTCCAACTTAAGTTGGCCTTTAATGCTTCCATCGCACCCAAAAGGGGACTCCAATTGAGTATTTCTTGTTGACCGGACGCATCGAAGGTGGAGGTCGTTTGACCCCTCCAATAGTCAAACTGCCCGTTGACCATCGCTTCATAGAGTTTCAAATCAGCTGGTGTGTCTGGATAAAGTCGATAGTTCTTGTCGCATAAAAACGCATGCGACCAACTTGAAGAGGCCACCAGAGCCACCCTCCAAGGCGAGTCAGCAAGGATTTTTGCACTTTGAGCACCCAATTGCATACAGCGGCTTGGAGAAGGAGCCGGTGGATCGAGTTCAAGTTTCGCATCCATTTTGGTCAAGAACCCTTTTGCCGAAATGACTTTTGATCCGTAACAATTGATGGGCATGGCAATGGTTGGGTAATCCCAGCCCACCCTATCGTAATCAAGATAAAGTATCGCATTGGTGAAGGCGTGCGCCAGGCTTGAGTGATGAAGTGGCTTGTAGGCATAAGATACATCTATATCGGCTTGGATCAAGCCAGCAATCAAATGTTTTGCAATATCACGACGCCCCCTTAGTCGGTAATGCTTATCAGGGCCCTCCCCCCAAGCGTTGGGTTTACCCCCTTCGACCATAGAGGAGTTTTGAGCATGTTTCCAAGGATAAATGTCCGTGTCTTCATAGGCAAATACCGTGAATGGGGGAATGATATCTTCTTTGAAGTTTTCATATTGATCGTCACCCCAAATCAAAACAACGTCTGGATTGAAATCGTCCAAAGATTTCCTAACTCTTCTGAATTGCTCCACCAATTGTGCTCGATGGATGGCGGCAGCTTTGACGCCCAGATCATCAGACCACTCCTCTTGCATTTTGGCGGGCCAATTTTTTGGATCTTTGGCGGCCTCAGGAATACTTGCATCCCCCAAGGTATATCTCAAAATGCCCGACATGATGGAATCTGGCGTAGACAACGGTGGGTAATGAGAGAGCCCCAAGCCTAATATTTCAGCCATTTGATATCCTTTGCGTTCACAATCATTGAAAACTTGATTTACTTATTTTACGCTTTCTGTTACCTGAGCCACTTAGGCTATCACCGGCTTCATCGGCTTCACCGAGGGTCCATTTAAAACCCATCCAGCAAATCCATCAATCATCACCCATCAATTGTTTTTGCATTCCGCATTTGTAATGCATAAATCCTTTTGCATTGAGCGATCTACTTATTGGTAAATACCCTCTTTTAGCCTTGTGTTTACTTGAAGAAAACTTTGCAAAATCATCGATTGTTGAGTCACGATGACTGTTGTCAAAAAAGTACATGCCGTGTTAACGATCTTTACTATTATTTTTTATAGATGTATAAAGAAACTTATAAACGTTTTGCTATATGAACTTGCAATCTAAATTGAATGACATCCTTAAAACCTTGGCTTCTAAAGCCAGGAGCTGGTATGCGCAGATGAACAGCAATGCCGCCCTTAAATACAACAGCCAGCTTGGGCTTTATTCTTCAAGCTTTTTACAAAGAGACCATTGGCCGGAAGCCAGCCGTCATAAAAGCTCAACTTAAAGTCGCATTGATCAGCTGAAAGCCTGAGGGATCTTGGTTCAAGTCTTGAGACTAGACATTACGGGTCCTAGGATCATGAGGACATGATGGATCATTAAATTGAACGCCATGTCGATCAGTGTCAACCGATAGGGGTCGTTCATCTACTTTTAAAAACACCGCCCCAAAAGGTTTTTCACAAAGTGACGGTACGTCCTATGGACAAAATGATTGATCCGGTAGGAAGAAAAGGCTTGGGTTGAAAGCTCAGCCTTGATTTAAATGGCATTCAATGTAAATTCTACTATCTTAATAATTACGATAACTGTATCATGGTGCTTACATAAATTATGTTGGGCAGATGAATCATGAAAACTCAAAAAACCAAGCCTGAGATTAAGGATGACACAGAACCCACTTCATTTTCGATATTGATTCATTCAGATGACTATAAAAAATATATTTCACAAATCACCAAAGAATTGGATAGGCAAAAGTCACTAGAAGATAAAGTTTTTGAATCGGTGATGAAAATAGGACAATCCCTTAAAGAATTAAAAGACCACACAGAAAATTTAAAAATAAAAGGTAAACATAAATTACTTGAATCGTTTGAAGCAAAGTTACCTATCGGTCCTCACGTCATCCTTAAATACATATCTATCTTTGAAAACCCCAAACATGGGGTAAAAAATCACAAAGAGAATCTACCCAATAACATCACTTCCTTGTACGAGCTTTCTATCCTAGATGGCTTGCATCTTCAGACCTTGAAAGAAGGCGCAGAAAAGGGATAAGAAAAAAGTAATAGAGAAAAATAAAAAAGCGCTCGAAGGCGCAATTTTACTGAGTACTTGGCGGAGTGGACGGGACTCGAACCCGCGACCCCCGGCGTGACAGGCCGGTATTCTAACCAACTGAACTACCACTCCACGTGGTTGTAATTTTTAGCATCAGAGTCAACTCCAATGCCCTCAAGCACTACAAAACTTGGCGACCCTACGGGGATTCGAACCCCGGTACTCACCGTGAAAGGGTGATGTCCTAGGCCTCTAGACGATAGGGTCAAACCTGGAACAAAGATAACTTTTGGTGGAGGTAAGCGGGATCGAACCGCTGACCTCTTGCATGCCATGCAAGCGCTCTCCCAGCTGAGCTATACCCCCAAAAGGTACCAAGAGGAGTATTATAACCAGAAAATTACGCCTTTGAAAGTCTTTGTACAGCCTCTTTTTGAGTAAACAAAGAAATTACAGCGTCAAGAGATGGCGTTTGAGACGTGCCCACTAAAAGTACTCTGACTGGCATGGCCAATTGTGGCATTTTTAAGTTTGTTTGCGTCAACACGTCTTTGATGATCAGAGCAATCGTTGGAACATCCCAGTTTTGTGCGACTTCCAACTGATCTTTGAGCATCGATATGGCTGGCTTTGAACTTTCGGTCACATGCTTGATCAATTCTTCAGGGTTGGGTTCAACGGGCTTGTAAAAGACACTGACCCATTGCGCCAATGCAACCAAGGTATCACACCGATCCTTCAAAAGACCACAGATATCTGGCAGCCTAGGATCAGGCTCGACGCCGAGTTCGCTCAAAAAGGGCTTGACTCGACTGGACAACTCTTCTTTTGATAACGCTTTTAAATGCTGTGCATTGACCCACTTCAGTTTGACCTCATCAAATTGTGCGGCGCTTTTGCCTAAATGATCCAAATCAAACCAAGACAAGAACTGCTCTACAGAAAAAATCTCATCGTCTCCATGGCTCCAACCTAAGCGCGCCAAGTAATTGATCATGGCCTCGGGCAAGTACCCTTGCGCCTCATAGGCAGTGACCGCTTTGGCCCCATTTCTTTTGCTGAGTTTTTCACCTTGCTCGTTGAGCACTGTAGGCAAATGCGCATAAATGGGATGTTGACGGCCCAAAGCTTTGAAGATATTGATCTGTCGAGGCGTGTTGTTCACATGGTCGTCTCCCCGAATGACATGGGTGATCTCCATGTCAATATCATCCACCACCACACAAAAGTTGTAAGTTGGCGTACCGTCTGGCCTAGCAATGACCAAGTCGTCCAATTCTTCATTAGAAATTTCAATCAATCCCTTGACCTTGTCCATCCAAGAAACCACGCCATCGGTTGGATTCTTAAAGCGAAGCACCGGCTGAACACCAGGGGGAATGGGAGGCAATGTTTTACCTTCTTGAGGCCTCCAGGTCCCATCGTACTTTGGCTTTTCCTTGTTTTCGATTTGTTGGTCTCTGAGCGCATCCAGCTCTTGAATACTCATGTAACACGGATAAACAGCACCTTGGCTTCTCAAAAGCTCAAGCACCTCTTGGTACCTCTTGATGCGTTGCATTTGATAAAAAGGTCCTTCATCAGGCCTCATTCCAAGCCATTTCATGCCTTGCAATATCACATCGACCGCCTCTTGGGTTGAGCGGTCTTGGTCGGTATCTTCGATTCTCAAGATGAAGACACCTTGATTGGCCTTGGCAAAGGCCCATGGGTACAGCGCTGAACGTATGTTGCCCAAATGAATGAAGCCCGTTGGTGAAGGTGCGAAGCGAGTTCTGACTAAAGACATGTTGCCCACTTATAAAGAATCTAAACCAAGAGAGAGATCGTGCTTTAAGTCATCCAAATGCTCTAAACCCACCGCTACACGGATCAAATGCTGACGAATACCAGCCTTTAACCTTTGCTCCTCTGACAGTCTGCCGTGAGAGGTGCTGGCTGGCTGGGTGATGATGGTCTTCACATCACCTAAATTGGCGGTGACCGACATGACCTGGGTGTGATCAATCACATGAAAGGCATTCTTACGCCCCTCGTCAGGGGTATCGCCAAACACGTCAAACGCCAAGACTGCGCCCCCAAGTTGGCGCTGCTGGCGCATGGCCAATTCATGTTGTGGATGACTTTTCAAGGCAGGGTAATAGACGCGCTCAACCCTTGGGTGCGCCTCGAGCCACTTGGCCAATTCAAGCGCTTGATCAGACTGCGCCTTCATGCGAATCCCTAGGGTCTCCAAGCCCTTGAGCACCACCCAAGCATTGAAGGCAGAAAGTGTCATACCGGCACTGCGCATCACAGGAATGAACTTGTCTTTGATCATTTTTTCAGTGCCACAAATTGCACCGGCCACAACCCTACCTTGTCCATCCAAGTATTTGGTCCCTGAATGGATCACCAAATCGGCCCCGTAATCAATGGGCCTTTGAAGTGCTGGGGTACAAAAGCAATTGTCAACGGCCAACACGGCGCCACCCGCATGAGCAATTTCTGCGAGTACTTTGATATCACATACCTCTGTCAAAGGATTGGTGGGTGTTTCAGCAAACAACAATTTGGTCTTTGCCGTCATCGCATCACGCCACTCTTGGGGATCTGTTTGTGACACAAATGTCGTTTCCACCCCGAATTTACCGAATTCGGACCCCAACAGTTTGATGGTCGAACCAAATACCGATCGTGAACAAATCACATGGTCACCGCTTTTTAAGAGGCCCATGCACAAAAGCAAGACCGCAGCCATACCACTGGAAGTGGCAATGCACGCCTCAGTACCCTCCAAAGCGGCCAAACGCATCTCCATACTGGCCACCGTTGGATTGGTAAAACGAGAGTAGATGAAACCCTCTTCCTCTCCAGAAAAACGCCTGGCAGCGGTTTCGCAATCGGGCTGGGTGAAGCTTGAGGTCAAATACAAAGATTCTGAGTTTTCACCATATTGAGACTTTTCAACGGCAGTTCTGACCGCCAGTGTCTCCAGATGAAGGCCCTTTGGCAGTGGCTTTGCTGTGTGGTTGTTTTCACTCATTGAGCTCGCTCCTTATTCATCATTGAAGTTGGGCAAGGACAGTCTGGAGTTGTCTGAGGCATTTTCATCCCCATTGACACGCGACTGTCCCATTCGGGCAATGTCCTCGGCTGCAACATCGCCCGTGACGTAAACGCCGTCAAAACACGAAGCGTCAAAACCGTCGATGACACTCGATCCAACTAGTTGCGCCGCAAGAATAGCTCGTTTCATGGCGTCGACATCTTGATAAATCAAGGCATCACAACCTATGATCTCTCTCACCTCTTCAATGGTTCGACCAAACGCCACCAGTTCAGCATTGGTGGGCATATCGATGCCGTAGACGTTGGGAAAGCGAACCGGTGGGGCAGCACTTGCAAGATAAACTTTCTTGGCACCTGCATCCCTGGCCATCATCACAATTTCTTTGCTGGTGGTTCCTCTGACAATCGAGTCGTCAACCAATAAAACATTCCTACCCGCAAATTCACTTTTGATCACGTTGAGCTTTTGTCGCACAGAACGCTTTCGTACACCTTGGCCTGGCATGATAAATGTTCGACCAACGTACCTGTTTTTAACAAACCCCTCTCTATAAGGTTTGCCCAACAAATGCGCCAATTGAGTGGCGCTGGGTCGGCTTGATTCTGGAATAGGAATCACCACATCAATGTCTTGGGGTGGAACTGTGGAGATCACGCGTTTGGCCAAGGTTTCACCCAAGTTCAAACGGGCTTGATAAACAGAAATTCCATCCATCGTCGAATCGGGCCGGGCCAAATAGACATACTCAAATATACAAGGGTGAAGGCTTGACTTTTGAGCACATTGTGCATGCTGCACCACGCCATTTAAACCAACATAAATCGCCTCACCTGGCGCCAAATCGCGTTGAAATTCATAACCCGTGCCCTCAAGAGCTACCGATTCGCTGGCCACCATAACGGCCCCGTTGGGACCGACACCATAGCACAAGGGTCGTATCCCATAAGGATCGCGAAAAGCCAACAAGCCGTGCCCAGCAATCATCGAGATGACGGCGTAAGAGCCTTTGACGCGGTGATGAACTCTTTTGACAGCATCAAAAACATCTTGATGCACAAGAGGCAAACCCCTTGTGGTCTTCTCTAGCTCGTGCGCCAAGACATTGAGCAACACTTCAGAATCGCTGTCGGTGTTGATGTGCCGATGGTCTGTCGAGGACATCTCCTTCTTAAGCGCTTGGGCATTGGTTAAGTTGCCATTGTGAACCAGCACCAAACCAAAGGGTGCATTGACATAAAAAGGTTGCGCCTCCTCCTCACTGAAAGCATTGCCTGCAGTAGGGTACCTCACCTGACCTAACCCCAAGAGCCCTGGCAAAGCCCGCATGTTGCGTGTTCTAAAGACATCGCGAACCATGCCCTTGGCTTTGTGCATGAAGAATTTTTCATCTTGTTGCGTGACGATGCCCGCAGCATCTTGACCTCTATGCTGCAGCAACAACAAAGCATCATAGATCAATTGATTCACGGGAACATGGCTTACAACACCAACAATGCCACACATATTAAATCACGTACTTTCCAAATTCATCTGGTAAAAAAGGCTTCAAACTGTTCAAAGCTGCTACCAAATAATCAGCTATCACAGACTGCTGCCATACATCAAAGTCTCTCATTGGCGTCAGTCGAACAATGGTGGTCAAGCACAAGCACAATACCATGGCTTTGGACAACGCAAAAACAGCCCCCATCAAACGGTTCAAAAAACCAAGACCAATGGCACTGATCAAGGTGGACAGCAACTTTGACAGCATCGACACCAAAACCAAGCAAAGCACCAACACAAGCACAAAGCCCATCAAGTATCTCATCTCTGGACTCACGTCTGTGACAGGCAAAAATGCGCCCAGGGAAGAGGCAAAGATTTGAGCGAAGACAAAACCTATCACCCAAGCTGCCAAGCCCAGCACCTCATCAATGAGGCCTCGCCACAAACCATTCAATACACCATAGGCAAAGAACGCACAAAAGATCCAATCCAGTGTGCTCACGGCTTACAGTGTCAGTAAGTTGGGTTGCAAGTTCAGACCACGAACTTTTTGAAGTTGTCGATTCGCCTCCTCCTTGGAGGTGAAGGGTCCAATTCGGATGCGAATTTTTTTCCCGTCTTTCTCAACCACTTGCGTGTAGGTGTGTAGGCCCGCTTTCTCTAACTTCTCTCTGATGTCTTTGACTTTCATCTCATCGGTGTAGGCCCCAACCTGAATGATGTAACGCTCTTCCTTTTGACTTGGATTTGTCTCTTTGGTGGTGGGCTTAGCTGTTGCAACTGGGGACTTGGTGCTAGAGACGATCTCCTCCTTGGTGTCCAAAGAGGTGCGTGCGTTCAAGGGACCATTTTTAACTTCTGAATTACGAGCTGATGCAGTCGCAGAGGCATTTGCTTTTGACGCAACTGTAGCGTCTTGAATTGCGCCACCAGAAAGAGACGACGAGGAGGAAGCGACGGGTGCAGGTACCGTGCTAGGAACGGGCGCTATGACAGGCTCGGGCAAAGACTTGTAGGGCTCGGTGACCTTGTCGGCGCTTTGTGATTTCCCTGAATTGGGCGCATCAAGGGGGGACGATTTATCAGAAGACATCAATTTTCTGTCTGACTTTAAAGGAGTTGGCGGCACATTGACCGACGTCTTCGCTTTGTCAGGGATGTCAATTGCAATATCCAAGCCCACGGGTCGGGGTTGAGTGTCAAAAACCAAGGGAAAGCCAATCACTGCGATCAGCACCAAAACACCAGAACCGATCAAGCGGTGTTTGACACGCTTTCTGAGGGCCTCCAAGCTCTCATGAGGGGCCTCGTTGCCGCGATGAGCTGGGTCATCGTGTCCGGGAAAGCGAAATTTAAAAAAAGCCATGCCCTTAAGTATCCAAGTGAGGCGCTTCTAGTTTAGGTATGCCGTGAGACAAAACTGCGCCAACGGTGTAAAACGATCCGAAGACCACGATTCTATCAGTGGGCTCAGCCTTTGAGAGCGCCTCCTTCAAAGCTTTTACGGGGTCGGAAAAAACAAGACTGGGCTTTTGCAAGTTCTTGGGCAATTCTGAGCACATTTTGACCAATTCTTCGGCCTTGATGGCTCTTGGAGTAGGTAAATCGCAAAAGTACCACTCGTCCACAACTACCGAAATCCTTTTCAAAATAGCCAAAATATCTTTGTCTTTCATAGCACCAAACACGGCATGCGTTTTTGGGAAAAAACCCATGGCATCCAAATTTTCTGTGAGCGCTGCAACAGCATGGGGGTTGTGTGCCACATCCAGAACCAATTGAGGGCGTCCAGGAATGATTTGAAAGCGGCCGGGCAACTCCACCATGGCCAAACCATTTCTGATGGCCTGAGCGGTCACGGGCAAACGCTGACGAAGCGCTGTCAAGGCGGCCAACACACCTGAGGCGTTGATCAATTGGTTGGCCCCCCTGAGCGCTGGATAGGCCAAGCCACTGTAACCCTTGCCACGACCTCTCCAAGCCCATTGCTGCGCATCTCCCGAGTAATTGAAGTCCCTGCCCACCAACCACAAATCCGCCCCAAGTTGCTCTGCATGGTCAATGACGCTTTTCGGTGGCAGGGGATCACTCACCACCGCAATTTGCCCGCTCCTCATGATCCCAGCTTTTTCAAACCCGATCAATTCACGCGAATCTCCCAAATAGTCCATGTGATCCATGTCTATGGAGGTGAGGATGGCGCAATCTGCATCAATGATGTTCACTGCATCTAGCCGCCCACCTAAGCCCACTTCCAGAACAACCACATCCAGTTCTGCTTGTGATAGGAGATGCAAAATCGCAAGGCTTGTGAACTCAAAATAGGTCAACGAGGTCTTTTCAAGACAAGACTCTACGAATTCAAAAGACGCAATCAAGCGCTCCTCTGAGACACTGACCTCTTCGAGCCGGCATCTTTCTTGAAAATGAACCAGGTGTGGAGAGGTGAACAAACCAACCTTGTAACCGGACTGACCAAGAATGGCCTCAAGCAGCGCGCAAGTGGACCCCTTGCCATTGGTTCCAGCCACCATGATGACGGGCACCTTGAAGGCCAAGGCCATGTTCTTGGCTACGGCCTGAACTCGACCCAGGCCCATGTCAATCTCAACAGGGTGAAAGCCCTCGATTTTTTCCAACCATTTTTGCAAAGACATCGTTGCGTACTCTTCAACAGAGCCCCTTGGGGCTTCCAACCAACTTTAGCCCAAGAAAAAACCGCATGAGGGATTTCCTCACACAAGAGGTACCCGCTTTTGAGGGAAAATCTAGGGATAATTCGATAGTCGGTCTTTGAGACCAGCTAAGCCAAGGAGTATAAGAGTTCCAAGAGCTTGATCCATGACGCCTGATCCAAAGCCCATAAATTTAAAACTCAAAACGCCATGAACATAGACACAAAAATTCAAGTTTTTGGAATTCCCAATTGTCAATCGGTCAAAAAGGCCCGCGATTGGTTGTCCTCCAAAGGGGTTGACTATGAATTTCACGACTTCAAAAAATCAGGCATTGACGAAAAACATCTCAAAAAATGGATCACCCAGTTGGGTCTTGAAGTGGTCTTGAATAAAAAAGGCACGACTTGGAGGCAATTGCCGAAAAAAGAGCAAGACGCCATGTTGGATGATCAGGCCGCCGTTCAAGCCATGATCACACACCCATCTCTCATCAAACGCCCAGTGATCGATTTTGGCAAGGGTCGTCTTTGTATTGGTGTCAACCCTGAAGCATGGTCAAACGTTATAGGTGGGTGATCAAACCATGGACTGTTTTGCCTCCATTTGCTCAGACCCCATCTTGCTTTTTCACAAAGCTTTACGTTCAAAAGACTTGAAATTCACCCCTTGAACCTAAAATATGAAACTTAAATGCTTTCCAATGGAGACCTTGATGAATAAAAATTTCCTTCAACTCGCATCGATGACCGTGCTTTGTGCATCGATGTCAGGTGTTTTTGCCCAAGAAATGGGACGGGTCATCTCCTCGACTCCCATTGTTCAACAAGTGGGGGTGCCCAGACAAGTTTGTAGCAACGAACAAGTGGTCGTGAATGGCCAAAAATCCGGGGCAGGTGCAGCCATGGGCGCCATCGCTGGTGGCGCCATTGGGAACTCAGTGGGCAAAGGCGATGGCCGAGCTGTTGCCACGATGTTGGGGCTTTTTGGCGGCGCAATCTTGGGCGACAAAGTGGAAGGCAACCCCCAATCTGAGGTGCGAAATGTTCAAAACTGTACTCGCCAAGTGATCTATGAAAGCCGCGTGACCGCTTACAACGTGGTTTATGAGTATGGTGGCAAGCAATTCACCGTGCAAATGCCAAGCGATCCCGGTCAATATGTCAGACTTCAAATCACCCCCATTGCGGCACCTCCGAGCTACTCACCCATGGCGCCTCCACCTGGCTCTGCTCCCAATTATGCGCCCCCGATGGTGCCCACTCCCGTCATGAATTAAAGCCTTTTCGTCCTAAGGCTTTGATGGGCCGCATTCAATGAACCTTGAATGCGGCCTTTTTATTGGTATAAATATCTCAAACCAAATCTAGGTACAAAGTCCTGACGGCCTTTGAATCCTCTAAAATAGGCCTTCTTTCTTTTTAACACCTCTCTCTTGTTCGTCTGTTGTTGCCATGACCAAATCCAAACCTTCTGCACCTCAAGCTCGCCCCAAACGCGTCGTACTGGCTTACTCCGGAGGGCTTGACACCTCCATCATCTTAAAGTGGCTCCAAGATGAATACGACTGCGAGGTGGTGACCTTCACGGCTGACATTGGACAAGGCGAGGAAATTGAACCCGCGCGCGCCAAAGCGATCAAAATGGGCATTAAAAAGGAAAATATTTTTATCGAAGACTTGCGTGAAGAGTTCGTTCGTGACTTTGTCTTCCCCATGTTCAGAGCCAATGCGCTTTATGAAGGTGAGTACCTGCTAGGTACGTCCATTGCAAGGCCATTGATCGCCAAGAGGCTGGTTGAAATCGCACAAAAGACCAAGGCCGATGCCATCAGCCATGGCGCCACAGGCAAGGGCAATGACCAAGTGCGTTTTGAGTTAGGGGCCTATGCCCTCATGCCCAACGTCAAAGTGATCGCACCTTGGAGAGAGTGGGATTTGCTTTCAAGAGAAAAATTGCTTGCCTATGCAGATCTTCACGGTATCCCCGTGGATTTCAAAAAGCGAAAAGGTGGTGCACCCTACTCCATGGATGCCAACTTGTTGCACATCAGTTACGAGGGCGGTATTTTAGAGGATCCCAACTTTGCTCCTGAGGACAGCATGTGGCGCTTGACAGTGAGCCCAGAAAAAGCCCCCAGCAAACCCCAGATCATTGAGCTCACCTACGCCAAAGGTGATGTGGTGGCCATCGACGGCAAAAAAATGTCGCCGGCAACCGTGTTGACCCACTTGAACCAAATTGGCGGCAAGCACGGCATAGGGCGCTTGGACAAGGTTGAGAACCGATACGTGGGCATGAAAAGCCGCGGTTGCTATGAAACCCCAGGCGGCACCATTCTTTTAAGTGGACACCGGGCCATCGAGTCCATCACCTTGGACCGAGAAGTCCTGGCGCTCAAGGATGATTTGATGCCCAGGTACGCAAGACTGGTCTACAACGGTTATTGGTTCAGCCCTGAGCGCGAACTGCTGCAAGGCTTGATCGATGCATCACAAGTCACGGCCAATGGCAAAGTTCGACTCAAACTCTACAAAGGCACCATCATGTGCGTGGGTAGAGAAAGTCTGACAGACAGTTTGTTTGATGCAAAAATCTCCACCTTTGATGACGATGGTGGCGCTTACAACCAAGCCGACGCTGGAGGCTTTATCAAACTCAACGCGCTGAGAATGCGCATTGCTGGCAACTTGAAAGCGAGTCGCGCAAAAGCCAAAGCACCCACAAAAGTCGTTCGAAAAAAATAATCTTTGTTGTCTTCTTTAACTCATCCCTCACCATGACCACAAGCACCATTCAAGCTGCCCTATTAACGACCCAAGCCAATGTTTACTTTGATGGGCGCTGCGTCTCCCACTCTTTTAAAACCCCTTCTGGTGAAGAAAAAAGCGTTGGGGTGGTCTTGCCTGCAACTCTGACCTTCAACACCGCAAAGGCCGAGATCATGGAGTGCGTCGCTGGCGCTTGTGAATACAGACTCAAAGGTCAAGAGCAGTGGCACACGGTACAAGCTGGTGAGCAATTTTCCATCGCTGAAAATTCGTCCTTTGACATCAAAGTGACCGACAGCTTTCATTACATCTGCCACTACGCCTGAAACTTGGTGTCTTTCTTAAAACATCGGCGTCATGCCCTTTTCTCTCATGAATTGGGCGGCTTGAGGACTTGAGAGCAGGTTTAAAAAATCTTTTGCCACTTTGGAATGTGGGGTTTTTGAGCCAACCGCACCAGCATAGACGGTGTAATTTTGAAGCTCCTCTGGCAATGGACCGACCAAACTTGCTCCTTTCACGGGAACAATCTCGCTGATTTGGTGTATCGCCAAATCGGCCTCCCCAGTCACCAAAGCATGGGCCACATAGCCGCCATTGACCAAAAAAGCTTTGGGTTTGATCATCTCGCTCCAGCCCTTGCTTTTGAACAATTGATCCAGATAAATACCGCTTGATCCGCCGGATGCGGGGTTGATGTAGGCTACTTTTTTAGCCTTGGTCAATGCCGCCTCAAAGTCATCTACGGTTTTGATGTTGGGCAAGTCCTGTCCTTGTTTGACAGCTATACCGATGCCCACTTTGGCAATTGACACGATGGACTTGGATTCAACCACACCCTCATCTCCAAAGCTCTTGAGTGCTTGAGGCGTCAAAATCAGCACGTCAAACGCCTCACCTGACTTCACGCGCTTGATCAATTCGCCTGCCGTTTCATTGTCCATCGAGACCTTGTGCCCAGTTTGCGCCTCAAACAGAGGGATCATGGTCAAAATCATTTGCTTGTAAGCGCCTGTCGTGAGGACCTTGATGCTTTCAGCGCTCGCATTCAAGGACAACATCACGCCACATAAAAAACTCAATCCCAGAAAAAATATCTTCACCATCGTCCTTCAAAAAAATATGCCCAACATGGACTCGACAATACTCAGGCCTGAATGACCATTTCTTTTTTGATAGCAGCTACATTGGGCGCACCCATTTGCTGCATCACGCCATACAGCTCAGTTTTTAAAATGTCCATCACCCGTTCAACACCAGGCTGTCCAAAAGCACCCAGGCCCCACAAATAAGGCCGCCCCACGCAAACTGCAGTTGCCCCCATGCTCAAGGCCTTGAAAATATCAGAGCCACGGCGAATGCCTGAATCAAATAGGATAGGCACTCGACCGTTGACCGCTTTGGCAATTTCTGGCAAACAATCAATGGCTCCCCTGCCCCCATCCTCGCTGCGCCCACCATGGTTGGACACATGGATGCCATCCACGCCGTATTTCAAACACAACTCAGCATCTTCTTGAGTCAAGATGCCCTTCAAGATAATTTTCATCTTGGTGGCGTCTCGCATGTGCTTGATAAAGTCCCAAGTCATGTTCGATGACTGCATGCTTTTGACATTGGACATGTCAATGCCCGCATAATTTGGCCTGGCCTCAGCAGTGCCAAACCCGTGCACATGGCATGACACGCAGGCTCTTGGGTCTTGTTTGCGCAGCTTAAAAAAGGTCTCTTGATTTCGGCCTCCATTGCGGTCCACCGTGATTTCAAAAACAGGCACGCCCGCTTTTTCCATTCGACGCACAAGTTGTTTAGACACATCGACACTGGAGGTTGCGTACAACTGGTACCACACCTCACCCTGTCTGGCCGCGATCACATCCTCAATGGTGGAGGAAGCAGCACTTGAGAGGATGTTCAAATACCCCCCCGCTTTTGCTGCACGTGCAACAGCAATTTCGCCCTCTGGATCGTAAGCCTTGTTGCCGCCCGTGGGAGCGATGATGATCGGCGTTTTCCACTGCGAGCCAAATAGGTTCACCGACATATCGATGCTGCTCACATCGCGCATGCGCCTTGGTCTTAATTGGTACTTCAAAAAGGATTGCCTGTTGGCCCTTAAAGTGACCTCGTCGTCTATGCCAGAAGCCATGTAACCGAAATGTGCGGGCGGAACTTTTTTGAAGGCCACAGGCTCAAAATCAAAGACATTGACCGCCTCTGATGGATTTTTTATGAGCTCATCAACATTTGTATTGGAGGTCCAGACCATTGGATCGGGCCGCCGACCCCTGTCTTGGGCCCAAACCTCACTCGCTGGCAATGCACCGAGCAAGGGACTAGCACTGAACCATTTTAAAAGTTGTCTTCTTTGCGCATCTTTGTCATTTGTATCGTTCATTTGCAAAGCCTTTTTTAAAATATTTTAAAGTTGACCCCAACTCGGTTTGCATGGGCCCAATTTCATATTACTGCACATCATTGCGTTCACAAACGCTATTTCGCAATGATCCACTCCTGAAAAACCCTTAGCAAGGCTTCATTCAAGGGCATAAGAAATGGAACTGGCGTTTAAAAAACATCAAACTCAACGTAAACTCAAGCCTCATGAACCTGCGTTAAAAAATTCGCGCTGGCCTAGTTGAACAGCAGCGGCTCTTGATGCGCGAATGCATTTGGATCACCCCATTTGTTTTGTACTTTATTTTGAACCTCGACATGCCTGAATTCTTCAAACCTAAAAACGCAGCTCACTGCTACACCATTGCAGATTTGAGACAGTTGGCCAAAACTAGACTGCCCAAAGCCGTGTTTGACTTCATCGATGGCGCAGCAGAGGAGGAAAGTACTCTAAAAAACAACCTGCTGGCCTTTTCAAACTACCGTTGGCTTCCTCATGTTTTGAACGATGTCAGTGAAGTCTCCACCCAAACCACCCTTTTTGATCGCTCTATGTCCTTGCCCTTTGGCATTGGTCCGACAGGGGGCGCAGGATTTGGGCATCCCAAGGCCGATCTAGCTCTTGCAAAAACCGCCGCCAAGCATGGTATTCCTTACACTTTATCAAGTAGCGCCACCACCACGATTGAAACCATTGCCAAGCAAGCCGGAGGGCGCCTATGGTTTCAAGCCTATGTGCTCAGAGACAAGGACTTCTTTTGGCACATGATTGAGCGCGCACGCGCATGTGATTTTGAGGGTTTGATGATCACGGTGGACTTGCCCGTAGGTGGCAAGAGGGTCAAAGATTTTCATAACCACTTTTCACTGCCCTTCAAATTGACCCGACGCAACCTGCTGGATTTTTCTAGCCGTCCCTCTTGGCTGATTCAACTGCTGACGCATGGCGTACCCACACTGGCCAACTTAAAAGGTTTGGACAAGGCGGCCACGACGAAGGCCTCTTCGTTCACCAAATTGGCCTCTACGGTGGGCAAAAATTACGACCCTGCCTTCAATTTCGAAAGTTTGGCAAAGGTGCGCGAACGATGGAAGGGCAAACTGATCGTCAAGGGTGTTTCCAGGCCCGATGATGCACAAAAAATCATGGCCCTTGGCTGCGATGCCATCGTCGTCTCCAACCACGGTGGGCGTCAATTGGATGGTGCTATGGCGACATTGGATGCTTTGCCTGATGTCGTCAAAGCGATTGATCACAAAATTCCAGTGTTGATGGACAGTGGCATACGACACGGCGGAGACATTGCAAAAGCACTGGCCCTAGGTGCCTGTGGTGTCTTGATCGGGCGAGCAAGTTTGTATGGTGCTGTGGCGCAAGCGGATGAAGGCGCTGAAAGAGCCGTTGACATTCTTTCAGAAGAACTTCAACGGACCATGCAATTGTGCGGCGTGACCGAAATCGGTCAATTCAACGAAACATTTCTCAAAAAAATATAGAGGAGCTCCATCATGCCATCGAATCTTTTGATCAAACCCGTCTTTTTTTGGTTGAGCATGTTTGTCACTTTGTTGGGTGCTCATGCGCAAACAGATTTCCCCAACAAACCCATCAAATGGGTGGTGGGCTACAGCACGGGCGGACCCACCGATGTCATCGCCAGGATCGTCTCCCAAGATGTGAGTGCCACACTTGGACAAGCCGTCGTGATCGAGAATCGACTGGGTGCCAACGGCAACATTGCGACAGAAAGTGTTGCCCAAGCTCCAGCAGACGGCTACACCTTGCTTGTCAACACCTTGGCATTGAATGTCAACGCCATCTTGGCGCAAGGACGGGTCAAATACGATCCCGTCAAAGATTTTGCCCCCATCACCTTGGCTGTTGCATTGCCGCAGTATTTGATTGTGGGCTACAACAGCCGCTATAAAACATTGGCCGATTTGGTGCAAAAAGCCAAGTCCCAACCGGAGGCCATCAGTTACGGCTCAGCGGGCAATGGGGGATCTGCACACTTGGCGGCCGCGCTTTTAGAAACCAGAACCCAAAGCAAAATGCTGCACGTTCCCTTCAAAGGCAATGCGCCCGCCATGACGGAGGTGATGGCTGGTCGTGTCGATTTCATGTTTTATCCGATGATTGGCGTGCTTGAGCACGAGGTTCAAAAGCAGATCAGAATTCTTGCAGTGACCACGCCCAAGCGATATGCAGACTCGCCCCACGTCCCAACGATGGCCGAATCTGGTTTTCCAGGCTTTGAAGAATACGTGGGGCCCGTGGGTTTTGTCGCACCTGCAGGCACGCCACAAGTCATCTTGGACAAGCTCTCCAACGCCATTCGCTCCTCCCTCACCAAGCCCAGCATTGAACAAAAATTGCGTCAATTGGGCAGCGTCGTCGTCGCCTCCTCACCCACAGAGTACAAGCAGTGGCTCAAAGACGATTACGCCAGGTGGAATCAACTCATCAAATCAGCCGATATCAAAGATCAACCCTAAACAACTCAAAACCCAGTCCTCCAACATGTTGACACAGACCTCCTCCCACTTTGAAATCAGACCCACGTCACAAACATTGGGTGCACAAATCATTGGCTTGGATCTTTCTAAGACACTCAGCCTCGATTGCATCGAGGCCGTGATGATGGCCCTTGGAACTTATGGCGTCTTGAGTTTCCCCAAGCAAACCCTAGGCGCACGTGAGCTCGCCGCCTTCAGCGCTAGATTTGGCGAACTCGAAATCAATGTGGCCAACAACTACCAAGAGCCTGGGATTCCTGAGGTGATGATTTTGTCCAACATGATTGAAGACGGGAAAGCTTTGGGCATTGCAGACGCAGGACAGGACTGGCACACGGACATGTCTTACAGCCAAATGATTGCATTTACCAATGTGCTGTATGGCATCAAGATTCCTTATAGAGATGGCGTGTCTTTGGGCAACACGGTCTTTTGCAACATGCACCAAGCCTACGAAGAATTACCCCAGGCGTTGAAAGAAAAAATCAAGGATGCAACAGCCACCCATGACTTCAGCAAGTTTTGGGACAAAATGCGCATGGAAAAAGCAAGTGCCAGACCCCCTTTGACCCCGGCTCAAAAACTCGCAAAACCACCAGTCTCTCACCCTATGACCTTGCTGCATCCGATCACCAAAAAACGAGTGTTGTACGCCAACCCTGGCTACACCATGTACATCGATGGCATGGATGCCAAAGAAAGCGAAGAACTGCTTGCTCAATTGTTTGAACACCAATTGCAAGAGCACCTTCAGTACAAGCACCACTGGGCTGAAGGGGATGTCTTGATGTGGGACAACTTTGGAACGATCCACAACGCAGTGGCCGACTATTTGCCGCACGAACACAGGTACATCAAACGCTGCCAAGTCATGGCCACTCGTTTTTTCAACGCCGATGGCTCAGCCAAAGCTTCTCCCAGCCACTGAGACCATGAGCCTACCTTCTCACCAACTCATCATGACCGTGCTCATGACACCTGATACGGCCAATTTTGCAGGCAACGTGCATGGTGGCACCATCCTTAAGCTCTTGGACCAAGTCGCTTATGCTTGCGCGAGTCGCTATGCGGGTCGCTATGTGGTCACCATGTCCGTTGATCAAGTGACCTTCAAGCAACCCATTCATGTGGGGGAGTTGATCACTTTTTTATCCTCGGTGAATTTCACAGGAAAAACCTCCATGGAGGTTGGTGTCAAGGTTTTGGCAGAAAACATCATCACCCGAGAAGTCAGGCATGTGAACAGTTGCTTTTTCACCATGATTGCCGTGGACGATCAAAGAAAACCGATCGTGATCCAAACTTTCATCCCTCAAACAGAGGATGAGTTAAGGCGACATGAAAGTGCAAAAATCAGAAAAGAACTCCGGCAAGAATTCAGCGTCAAGCACGATTTGCTGAAAAAAAAGCGACAGCTCAAAGCTGAAGCAAAGCCAGTCGACCCAGGGACTCTTGGTATTCGAGTCTAAGGCGTTCAATCAAGTCGCTCGTCTTTAAGACCTCCTTGACCACCGATATCCCTTGACCACAACCCCATATGTCTCTCCAAGCCTTAACGCTCTCAGATGAGAAATTCATCTTGGTGGGGTCGCTTTGGGCAAGATGCTGAGGGTCCAGTCCCGCATTGACAATGGACTGAGCCAAATAGTTACCGTGAACCCCGGTAAAAAGATTGCTGTACACAATGTCGTCCGAACTGCTTTGAACCACGCAATCTTTGTAAGCCTGACTGGCCCTGGCTTCTAGTGTGGCGATAAAGACGGAGCCCATGTAAGCAAAGTCAGCCCCCATGGCCAAGGCCGCTACAACAGCTTGCCCACTGGCCATGGCCCCCGAAAGAGCCAAAGGACCGTCAAACCAAGCTCGGATTTCTTGTATCAAGGCAAATGGGCTCTTGGTCCCAGCGTGTCCACCGGCCCCTGCCGCAACAGCAATCAAGCCATCGGCCCCTTTTTCAATGGCTTTTTTAGCAAACTCATTGTTGATCACATCGTGCATCACAATCCCGCCATAGGCATGGATGCGATCGTTCACATCGGTGCGAGCACCTAAAGAAGTCACCACCACGGGGACTTCATGTTTCACACAAATGCGCACATCCTCTTCAAGCCGATCATTGCTCTTATGGACAATGAGGTTGATGCCAAAAGGCGCGCTCAAGGCCTGCTGATGCTGATGATCATGCGCTAGCAACGCGGCCTTGATCTCTAGGATCCAATCCTCGAGCTGTGCAGAAGGTCTTGCATTCAAGGAGGGCAAGAGGCCCAAAATGCCTGCTTTGCACTGCTCGATCACCAAAGCGGGCGTGCTGATGATAAAAAGAGGTGCACCAAAAATCGGCAATCTCAGTCCTCTCAGGGCATGGGGCATTTGAGCCGAGCTCCTCATCATCAAAAGTCCTCAAGCTCGAGCGAATTCACGCTGCCTGATCCCTTTAAAATACTGTGCAGCAAACTTTCAGTTTGCGTCAAAACATGCTCTGCAAAGAACCTGCCCGTTTTGATTTTCGCCCTATAAAAACGCTCGTCATCGTGCAACGCGATACGTGCATGGCTTACCAACATCGACTTGGCAAACAGCCAAGCGACCACCACCATGGACGTGAGCATCAAGTACGGGACGCTTCCCGCATAAGCCCCATTGGGATCGGTTTGGGCATGCCGCACCATGAACAAAGCAGATTGCTCAAAATGGGACTTGGCAGCCTTTAATTTCTCATGCATCAAGGCCAAGTCTTCATGGTCTTGCAGGGCGAGCAAAGCCAAAGTTTCATCGATCATTTGAGCAAGGCGAGCAGCAATTTGGCCTCCATCACGCACGGTCTTTCGTCCCAAGAGGTCGTTGGCCTGAATGGCTGTTGTCCCTTCATAAATGGTCAAAATCTTGGCATCTCGGTAGTATTGAGCAGCCCCAGTTTCTTCCATAAAACCCATACCCCCGTGCACTTGAACGCCCATGGAGCACACCCATTGGCTCATCTCGGTGCTGAAGCCCTTGACCAAGGGCACCAAGAACTCGTACAAAGCCAATTGATCTTGTCTGACCTCTTTTTGGGGATGATGCAGCCCTCTATCAAATGCACCCGCCGCAAAGGCTGCCAAAGAGCGACACCCTTGGGTGTAGGCCCTCATGGTCATGAGCATGCGTTTGACATCTGGGTGGTGAATGATCGCGACCGCCCGGCTTTGAGAGCCATCCACGGGTCTGGATTGGACGCGGTCTTTGGCATAAGTGACGGCCTTTTGATAGGCCCTCTGCGCCAAAGCCACGCCTTGTACACCTACAGCAAAGCGAGCGGCGTTCATCATGATGAACATGTATTCAAGGCCTCGGTTTTCCTCTCCCACCAAAAACCCTTTGGCGCCGCCTCGATCCCCGAATTGCATCACTGCAGTCGGAGAAGCTTTGATGCCCAGTTTGTGCTCCAGGCTCACACAATACACGTCATTTCTCTCACCCAACAGCCCATTGTCCAAGGGCATGAATTTGGGAACAAGAAACAAGCTGATGCCTTTGACCCCAGGAGGAGCCCCCGTGACACGGGCCAACACCATGTGCACAATGTTGCTGGACAGGTCGTGCTCACCAAAGGTGATGTAGATTTTGGTGCCAAAGATTTTGTAGGCTCCATCTGTCCAAGGCTCAGCCCGGGTTCGAATCAAAGACAAATCGGAGCCAGCCTGTGGCTCGGTCAAATTCATGGTCCCACTCCATTCACCACTGACCAAGCGATGAAGGTAGGTCTCTTTCTGAGCTTGAGAGCCAGCAGTGAGCAAAGCTTCAATGGCACCGTCGGTGAGCAAAGGACACAGTGCAAAGCTTAAATTGGCAGCGTTCAATATTTCTGCACACATCGCACCCACTGACTTGGGAAGGTTTTGACCCCCAAATTCAACGGGGTGCTGCAAGCTTTGCCACCCGCCTTGGGTGAATTGAGCGTAGGCCTCTTTGAAGCCCACAGAGGTCTTGACCGCGTGATCAGAAAAAACAGCGGGTGCTTTGTCGGCAGATGCGTTCAGGGGCGCCACGACGGACTCATTAAAGCGCGCGCACTCTTCAAGGACCATTTGCGAAGTTTCAAGGCCAGACTCTTCAAAGCCAGGCATGGTTGACAAGTCTTCTATGTCGGAGATGTGTTTTAAGTTGAACAACATGTCCTTTAAAGGCGCCTTGAAACTCATCTTGAAACCTTACAATTTTTGGGTCAACTCGGGTACCGCTTGAAACAAATCTGCCTCTAAACCAAAGTCAGCCACACTGAAAATCGGCGCCTCTGGATCTTTGTTGATGGCAACAATGACTTTGCTGTCTTTCATGCCTGCCAAATGCTGAATCGCGCCACTGATGCCACACGCCACATACAAGTCAGGCGCCACGATCTTGCCAGTTTGCCCCACCTGCCAATCGTTGGGTGCATAACCTGCATCCACAGCCGCACGACTGGCCCCCAAGGCAGCACCCAGCTTATCGGCCAAGGGCGTCATCACTTCATTGAACTTTTCTGCGCTGCCCAAGGCACGCCCGCCTGAGACGATGATTTTGGCACCGGCAAGCTCTGGGCGATCGCTCTTGGCAATTTCCTTGCTAACGAACTGGCTCAAGCCGCTGTCATCGACCGCTTCTATGCTTTCAATGCTTGCAACACCTTCGCCCACAGCCACCGCATCAAAGGCCGTGGTTCGAATGGTGAGCACCTTCACCGGGTCTGAGGACTGCACCGTGGCAATGGCGTTGCCTGCATAGATGGGGCGCTCAAAGGTTTGAGCATCGATGACGCGCGTCACATCTGAGACTTGCGAAACGTCCAACAAGGCGGCCACACGAGGAGCGACATTCTTGCCCTGGGCCGTGGAGGCAAACAAAATGTGTGAGTAATTCTTTGCCAGTTGAATGACTTGCGCTGACACGTTCTCTGCCAATGCATTGGCCAAGCTAGGAGCCTCGCAAACATAGACCTTTCTCACGCCAGCGGCCTTGGCCGCTTGAGCCGCCACCGCTTGGCAAGCATGTCCTGCAACCAACACGTCGACGCCGTCGCACAAGGCCAGGGCAGCCGCAATGGTGTTGAGGGTTGCTACTTTCAGTAACACATTATCGTGTTCGGCAATGACCAGCGCGTTCAACATAAAAAATCCTTCAACAATACATTTGTAAATTTAAACGTCCCCAAGGGATTCAAATGACCTTGGCCACATTCTTCAATTTGTCAATCAATTGATCCACATCAGCCACACGCACACCAGCACCCCGAACTGGGGGCTCGGACACCTTCAAGGTTTTGATTCTGGGTGTGACGTCCACACCCAGGTCTTCTGGTTTGAGCGTCTCGAGTGGCTTTTTCTTGGCTTTCACAATATTGGGCAAGGTGATGAATCTAGGCTCATTCAACCTCAAGTCGGTGGTCACCACGGCAGGCATTCGAAGCGACACCACCTCAAGACCTCCGTCAATTTCTCGAGTCACTTGGACCTGTTGATCCATCACTTCCAACTTTGAGGCGAAAGTGGCTTGCGGCAAATGCGCCAAAGCGGCCAACATTTGTCCCGTTTGGTTGCAGTCGTCGTCAATGGCTTGCTTACCCAAAATGATCAAGGATGGCTTTTCTTTGATCACAATGGCGTTCAACAGCTTGGCCACGGCCAAGGGTTGAAGCTCCTCGGTGGTTTCAATCAAAATAGCACGGTCTGCACCGATGGCCATGGCTGTTCTGAGCGTCTCCGTGCACTGTGTGACGCCACAAGAAACAGCGATCACTTCAGTGGCAACGCCAGATTCCTTTAAGCGCACGGCCTCCTCAATCGCAATTTCATCAAAGGGGTTCATGCTCATTTTGACATTGGCAATGTCCATCCCACTTTCGTCCGATTTCACACGTACCTTGACGTTGTAATCAACCACTCTTTTCACCGGGACCAAGATCTTCATCAATTTCTCCACAAAAAAACCAAACCCAACAAAAACAGGCCTAGTCAATGACCCAACCTTATTTTAGGTGAATAGTGAGCTCATCTAGACAGCAATCTCACCGATGTCCTCAAAACCGAGGTGGCCATTGAACATTTTAAATTTTAGGAAGTTGGGGCTCCCCCCCAGGGCCTGGCAACCAAAACAAATGCCTTTGGGGCATGGGCATTTGCAAATTGGCTGCCCTCACCGCTTGCAAGACAGCAAAATTGACGTCTGACAAGATATTTTGTTGCCCAGACTCAGGATCGTTGATCCAAAAGTTAAGTTTGAACTTCAAGGCCCCTTCCTCAAAGGATTGCAAGAGCACTGAAGGCGCTGGGTCTTTAAGCACTCGGTCGCAGGACAAGGCGGCCTGCATCAAAGCCTCCTTGACCAAGGCCTCATTGCTTTGGAAGTCCAAAGCAATGACGGTACTGAGCATCACTTGAGGGTCTTCCAGGGAGTAATTCTCGATGGGCTGAGAAATCAACAGTTCATTGGGCACAATGGATTCGCGTCCGCTAAAGGAGCGGATCAATGTAAAGCGGGTTTTGATATCGGTGATCTCGCCCTCAAAATTGTCCACTTTCACATAGTCTCCAATGCGAATGGATCTTTCAAGCAAAATGACAAAACCACTGACATAGTTGGACGCGAGCTTTTGCAAACCAAATCCCAGCCCTACACCAAGTGCTCCGCCAAGAACCGACAGAGCGGTCAAGTCGACCCCCAGAGAAGACATCGTGACCAATACCCCCACCACCAGCAAAGCGCTTCTCAATAAATTAGACAGCACCTTTCTCATGGAAAGGTCTTGAACGGTCGTTGCAATCAGTTGACGCTCAATGGCAGCGGACAACCAAAGTGAAAAAATCAACACAAAGACCAAGGAGGCCAGACCTTCGAGCAAGGTTCTTAAGTTCATTTGACTTTTCCCAAGGGACAAATGAATGGACTCCAACTCCTTTAAGAAATCTGGCAACAAGTTGGTGACCCACAAAACACAAATGAATCCAGCCAACCAAAAGAACACCTTCTCCAAAGCGCGCATGAGCGGTGAATGAGGCGCCACAAACAACAAAACGCGCGCGATCAACCGAACGACAACGGTGAACACCAGCAATGGCAAAGCCATCAAAATCAAATCAATGGGCAGGTGCAAGGCGTGAAAAGCAATCTTCAAGAAAAAGCACAAGGTCAATGCACAAAAGGGAAACAGCAAGCCCTCATGAACGGTCTCACCCAGCCATACCGATTGCTCGTGGCTCACGCGCTTGGTGAGCCACTGACTGAACAAGTAGGACAACCCAAGAATCATCAGCAAAAACGCAGATTGAAACCCAAAAGAAACACTGAAAAAATCAGTCATCGATCACCTTTGAAAATCCAAGCTTTTATCCCAAGCGATTGCTAGCAATCGGCCAAAACCCTTAAATGCGCTTCAACACTGGTCCCAAGCGCCCTCAAATCATAACCACCTTCAAGGCACGAGACAATTTTTCCATCAGAAAAGGTGTGCGCAAGATCGACAATTTGTTGTGTGATCCAAGCATAGTCCTCCTCCTTGAGCAACATCTGACCCATTTCATCGTCGCGGTGCGCATCAAAGCCCGCGCTGATAAAGATCATCTCTGGGCGATGCGCTTGGAGCCTTGGTAACCACTTCTCTAAAACAACTCGACGAACCTCATCGCCCTTGGTGTAAGCGGTCAAGGGAACATTGAGCATGTTGTTGGGTTGGGGGCTTATTTTGGTGTAAGGATAAAAGGGGTGCTGATAAAAGCCCACCATCAAAACACGCTCATCGCCCGCCAAAATATCCTCGGTCCCATTGCCATGGTGGACATCAAAGTCCACCACAGCCACGCGATGCAAGCCTCGGACATCCAATGCATGTTTCACTGCGATGGCCACATTGTTGAAAAAACAAAAACCCATGGATTGAGATTTGGTGGCATGGTGTCCTGGCGGACGAACGCAACAAAAGGCGTTCTCCAAGTGTCCATCGATGACCGCATCAGTGGCAGCCAGGGCAGCCCCCACCGAGCTCAAAGCAGCCGCCCATGTGTGGGCATTCATCAAGGTATCGGGGTCAATGTGGGCGTACTGTGGGCCCATGAAACCTTCATCCAAACTCAAGTCTTGGGCTTTTTTCTTGATGTCGGCAACCAATTGAGGATCGTGTGCCAAAAGCAAATCTTGCTCCCTCGCCATTGGCGCATCGCGCATGTTGAGTGCGACATCCAGGCCTGAGATCAACAAGCGATCGGCAATCGCATCCAACCTTAAAGGACTCTCGGGATGCCCTTCCCCCATTTCATGCAGACGAGCCTTGGCATTTGAATAAAAACCTGTCTTGTTCATTCTCAAAGGCCTCGCATTTTTATAATCAGTCAACGCTCTGCCAATTCTAAGGCCTCCATTAGAATACTGGGCACGGGAGCACAAATTTTGACCATTTATCGATTGACTTTAAAAAAGCTTTTCTTCACAGGTCTGGCAAACATATTTTTAATGGCCTTTTCGGCCAATCTTTGGGGGCAAATAAACCATGTGACGCCTGCAAACGGCAACTCGCCAGCGCTTGCAAATCATGCGGCACACAAAAGTGCCAAGCCGCATCAAAAAAGGCCTCACAAGGCCCAACAAATCATCACTGAAACAGGCCCCTCCTTCAAGCGAACACCCGAGTTGCTTGCCTTGGCTCAGCAAATTTCTCAGGCCAACGATCTGCCCAACCCTTGGGTCGTTGATCAATTGCTCAAAGCCAAGAGCCTGAGCAAGATCAAACAACTGGTCCTGCCCCCAAGCACTGGGGTCAAAAAGAATTGGCTGGCCTACAAAGAGCGCTTTTTAACCGAATCAAGAATTCAAGGTGGAGTTGATTATGCTCAAAAGAACTGGGCCTACTTAGAAAAGGCTCAAAGTATCTACCAAGTGCCTTGGGACATCATCGTTGCCATCATTGGTGTGGAAACTTTCTACGGCCAAAACATGGGGCACTTTAAAGCGCTTGATGTGTTGACATCTTTGAGCATGGACTTTCCCAAGTCCCATCCGAGAGCTCAAGAAAGAGAGCTTTTTTTCAGACAAGAACTGGGCGCCTTGTTGAAACTGATGCGAACAAACCCACAACAAGTCTGGTTCTCCAGTTATGCAGGCGCCATGGGTTTGCCCCAATTCATGCCCTCCAATTGGCACAAGTTTGCAGTTGATTTTGATGGCGATGGACGCATTGACTTGAACAGCAGCACAGCCGATGCCATTGGCTCAGTAGGCAACTATTTGGCCAAATTTGGTTGGCAACCCAACATGCCCACCCATTTTGACATCGACCCCACTTTTGACAAAACACACTTGCAAGAACTGCTTGTGCCCGATATTTTGCCAAGCTTTAAAGTTCAACAATTGTTGGCGTGGGGCTTGGTGTTGACGCCCTCGGCCGAACGTCACCCAGGGCCTTTGGCTTTGGTCTTGCTCGAAAACGGGGAAGCTGAGGCTCATTATGTGCTTGGCACAGAGAACTTTTATACCGTGACCAGGTACAACTGGAGCAGCTACTATGCGATGGCCGTGATTGAATTGGGACAGATGGTGTCTCAACGCATGAAGTCATGCATCGCAAACTGCTGAGGGCTAAGACAGATCATGGCCCTGTTTGTGCACGTTGGCCATTGGCTTACACGAAGGGTGATGTTGCCGACTTGGAATCCGAAGCGCTTTCATTCTTTCATGGACAATCAAGCTGCATGAACCCCTTGAACCCCAAAAAACTGCTCCTGACCAAATGGACGGCAATTAAGCCAGTGGCTAAACAAAAACACTTCTTGGTGAGTCGAGTGATTCAACCCGAGATTGCCACCGACCCCATTGAACTGGTCGAACTGGAGGCTGTATTTTCCAAAGCCACACAGATCATGGCCTGGCGTGACCTGCAAGACGACACGGTTTGGCTCCAGGGTTGGGTTTGACTGGACCTAGAAGCTAGAGATTGAGCAGTCCCTCAGATTCATCAAAATAACCGTGGGCCTCTCGTCATTGGCCTTGTCCAAGGGTCTAAACAACGCCTGAATTTTGAAGTTGATCAATTTCATCGGTTGATTTGTGCAAAACCTCACGCAAAATTTCTTGCGTGTGTTGACCCAAAGAAGGTGGAGGGATCTCCAGCTTGATGGGGGTGTGTGAAAACTTCATGGGGCTGCCCACCAAGGTCACCTTTCCAGCGACTGCATGAGGCAGGTCAAACTTCATGCCGCGCGCCAAGACCTGAGGCTCCTCAAAGACATCTTCAATCTTGTTGATGGGACCATTTGCCACACCTGCTTTCTCGAGCAAAGAGACCCATTCTTTGGTGGTTTTTCCAAGAAAAATGGAATTCAAAAGCATGGTGATTTCTTCTCGATTTTTGACGCGCTCACCATTCGTGCTGAACCTCACATCTTTGGCCAAGTGTTCACAATGAGCGACTTCACAAAACTTATTGAACAAGTTGTCATTTCCACAAGCCAAAATCAAGGCCCCATCTGCGGTCTTGAAGGTTTGATACGGGACGATATTGGGGTGCGCGTTACCCAGCGAAGAAGGCGACACGCCCGTGGCAAAATAGTTCATGGCTTGATTGGCCAAGATAGCAACGCAGGAATCGAGCAAAGAGACATCGATCCATTGGCCTTGACCGGTCACCGCCCGATGCGCAATGGCTGCACAAATGGCCACACTGGCATACATGCCGGTGGTCATGTCAATGATGGGCACACCCACCCTTTGAGGGCCTCCACCGGGTAAATCATCTCTCTCACCGGTGACGCTCATCAAGCCTCCCATACCCTGGGCCATGAAGTCATAGCCAGGCCGGTCTTTGTAAGGGCCGGTTTGACCAAAACCCGTCACAGAACAATAAATGATGCCAGGGTTGATGGCCTTGATGTCCTCATAGCCCAAGCCATATCGCGCCAAGTCACCGACCTTGTAGTTCTCTACAATCACATCCACATTTTTGGCCAACTCAAGCACCAAGGCCTGGCCTTGAGCCACGGAGATGTCAATGGTGATTGATTTTTTACCCCGATTGGCAGCGCAGTAATAGGCAGACTCGTTGGTGGACTGCCCGGACGCATCGCGCAAGAAAGGGGGTGCAAAAGCCCTTGAATCATCGCCTTTTTTAGGGCGCTCTACCTTGATGACCTGTGCGCCCAAGTCGGCCAAGTTTTGAGCGGCCCAAGGACCAGCTAAAACTCTGGATAAATCGAGAACTTTGATGTGTGAAAGGGGGCCGGACATATGGATCCTCTGTGATTAAAACTGTTGTCTTGGAGTGGGATTCTAAATGGCTTCAGAAGTTTTCAAGACAAGAAGGCCAAGGAAATCTTCAAAGTATCCAGGGGAAATGCTTGCGAAATCAACTGACCTTTTGCAAAGGCAAGAACAAGCTCTCAACGTCTGGAGAGACGGGGATTTTGCCCTTGGCCAAGAGCATGCGATGACGATCGAGCTTTCTCAAGTCATAGAGATAATTCACCATCATGCCCCAAGACTGCTTGTAGCCTTTGGACGATGGATCGGCACACCAGTTGATGCGTTCAACCCGAGCACCGTTGTGCAAATGGAACTTGGCAACGGCGTCCATGGGATGGCCCTCCAACTGCGTTTGGCCCAAGTAAACCGCCGCAGCGTGTTTCATGAAACTCTCTAAAACCGCATTGTTGGATAAATTCTCCAAGCCATCGATCGCTTTGATGAGCTCTGCGCCGCTTTGTTCTGTCAAGCCCAGAGATTTATGCAAAGCCTTGGCCTCTTTATCGCCTAGGCGTTCAAGGAGAGCATCGATGTTCTTGGTGACCCAGGGCTTGAGGCCTGGTATGGGTGACAAAGTCGCAAAGGTTTTAAGCTTTGGAAATTCATCTTTCAACACTTGAACCACGCGCTTGATCAAGGAGTCTCCAAACCCAACCCCCCTTAAACCAGCTTGTGTGTTGCTGATGGAGTAAAAAATGGCCACCGTGGCTTTTTGAAGGTTTTCAGGGGCTGCATTTTCATCCAACAAAGGCGTGATGCTGTTGGCCATTTCACTGAGCAAAGCGACCTCCACGAAGATCAAGGGCTCGTTGGGCAAATTGGGATGAAAAAAACCATAACAGCGTCGATCGCTGTCGAGACGATTTTTCAAATCCGCCCAGCTTCGAATGTCGTGCACGGCTTCATATTGAATGAGTTTTTCAATCAAGGAAGCAGGTGAATCCCAACTCAAACGCTTGAGTTCTAAAAAAGCCACATCCAGCCAAGTGGAAAATAAATTTTCCAATTCAGCATCCAAGGCCACAAGCCTTTTGTTGTTTTTCAGATGCGGGATCAGCTCCGACCTCAGGCTCAATAAAAACCTTAAACCCCCCTCAAAAGCCGCAAATCTCTGAAAAAGTCGGGTCCTTGGAGAGACCAAAGAGCGGCGCAATTTGATTTCAGCAGCGCCCTCATCTTGGGTCCCGAAGGCTTGTGTGTATTCCTCTCTCGCACTCATGACTTTTTTAGCGTCTGGGCCAAAATACTCGCTCATCAACAACCAAACATCGAGTCTGATTTCAGGCAAACTCAACTCGTACCATTTAGCAAACACTTTGGCGCGTCGTCCACCCTCAATTTCACTGACCTTGGTGTCAATGATGTCATTGAGTTGGGAGAGTATTTTCCGCAGTGAGCGCGACGACAAGGCCTCATCACGGTGTTTTAACGAGGCATCGATTCTCTCTCTGGTCGAGCGATCTTCAGAAACAACTACAGCGGTTTGCTTTTCGGGTTGATCTAATTTTGAACGCAGCAGTTTCATGCCACGCTCTAGCCAATGGGGTCTGTTCATAAATTAAGTTCAAGGGTTAATTGCTGGGTTTCATCGGCCAAGCGTCTGATCACAAGGTGCTGCTGGTTCAAATGTTCTTTCATGGCCTCTTGCGCAGCCATTGGATTTTTGGCCTTCAAGGCATCAAAAATTTTCACATGCTCGCAAAAGCTTTTTTCTAAACGCTCAGGCATTTGAAGCTGAAGCAATCGAGATAACCTAAGTATTCGTCTTAACTCTGCAATAACTTGAGTCAGCCAAGCATTGTTGGCCAAGGCGATGATGGATTCATGGATCACCCAATTGGTTTTGTAGTAGGCCTTGATGTCTTGACTGAGCGCCAGATCCCCAAGTCTTTCGTGCCAAAGGGTCAAAGCCTCAATGTCGGCATCGTTGAGTCGCAAGGCCGCCTCATAGGCAGCCCGACCCTCTAAAAGACCTAAAACTGGAAAAATATCATCGATGTCTTTGCGGGTGATCTCTCGCACAAAGCATCCCACGCGAGTTTCATGTCGAAGCAGACCCTCCGACACCAAGACCTTCAAGGCCTCCCTAAGAGGCGTCCTTGAAATGGACAATTTCTCGCACAATTTCATCTCATCAATGAATGCGCCCGCACCAAGCTCGCCATCAAAGATTTGATCCCGAATCAATTCGGCAACTTCGTCATGCAAAGAGACAATGGGGGGCTTCATGAGAGAAAAAACCTCTGTAATTACGGATAATTATAGGTATTTACGCATCAAAACAATAAGTATTTAAGTCTCAGGGGGAGGTTTTGCTCACAAATACATCACTTGCACACCAAGGAGTCAAGCTCAGCGCTTCAAGTGTTTTTTTCTCGTGAGGCAAATAAGAAAAAACATCCCAAGAGCACCATGGGTACGCACAGCCATTGCCCCATGCTCAGGCCTGCCGCCAACAAGCCCAAAAAGGCGTCGGGCTCTCGAAAATACTCTGCACCAAATCGACAAAGCCCATAGCCCACCAAAAACACCCCAGAGACGGCGCCCATCGGGCGTTTTTTCTTGGCAAACAACCACAGCACAACAAATAGCAACACGCCCTCTAAAAGGAACTGATAGATTTGTGAGGGGTGTCTTGGCAACAAGGTGCCACTTTGTGGGAAAACCATCGCCCAAGGCAACTCCTCACTGGCTTGACGCCCCCACAATTCACCATTGATGAAGTTGCCCACTCGACCACTGGCCAAGCCTGTGGGCACACATGGCGCGATGAAATCTGTCACCTCCAACCACGACTTGCCCTGCCTTCTCGCCCATATCGCCATGGCCAACACCACCCCGATCATGCCACCATGAAAACTCATCCCACCCTGCCAAATGTAGAGAACTTGCTCCGGATGGTCCAGGTAGAAAAAGGGTTTGTAAAAAAAACAATAGCCCAGCCTGCCGCCCAAAATCACGCCAATGACGCCAAAAAAAAGCAAGTCCTCTACCATTGCAAAAGACCACCGCCCGGATTGAACGGCTGAGAAATAGGGTTCTGACTTGAGTCTGCGGTTGGCCAGAAATAGAAAAAGGGCAAAGGCGATCAGGTAACTGATGCCATACCAGTGAATGGATAAAGGGCCGATGCTCAGCGCAACGGGATCCCACTGTGGGTGCATTAACATGTTCAATATTGTGCCCGAACAAAGCGTTAAACTACACCACCAAGATAAAATGTTTTTTCTTGCTTTAGTGGTCACAACAGCAACCCTTTTTTGATACGAAAAAAATGGACATCAAAACAATTCAAATCAATCGTCGCTCTGCCCAAATCACAGAGGGTAAGTCCCGCGCGCCCAATCGCTCCATGTACTATGGCATGGGCTATGAAGAGAGTGATTTTGTCAAACCCATGGTGGGTGTCGCCAACGGCCACAGCACCATCACGCCTTGCAACAGTGGCCTTCAAAAGTTGGCCGACGCAGCGATCCAAGGCATTGAAGAGGCAGGAGGAAACGCTCAGGTTTTTGGCACACCGACCATCTCAGACGGCATGGCCATGGGCACCGAAGGCATGAAGTATTCCTTGGTGTCCCGAGAGGTGATCGCAGACTGCATTGAGACCTGCGTTCAAGGCCAATGGATGGACGGCGTCGTGGTCGTCGGAGGATGCGACAAAAACATGCCCGGAGGCATGATGGGCATCCTTCGAGCCAATGTACCAGCGATTTATGTTTATGGTGGCACCATCTTACCCGGTCGACACAACGGGCAGGACTTGAACATCGTCAGTGTTTTTGAAGCCGTTGGGCAAAATGCGGCTGGCAAAATGACCGATGCCGAGCTCAAAGAGATCGAGCAAAAAGCCATTCCAGGTTCTGGTTCTTGCGGTGGCATGTACACCGCCAACACCATGTCCAGCGCCTTCGAGGCTTTGGGCATGTCCTTGCCCTTCTCCTCGACCATGGCCAACCCGCACGATGAGACCCAAAACTCGGCCAAAGCTGCAGCAAAAGTATTGATTGAGGCCATCAAAAACGATCTCAAACCCAGGGACATCGTGACCCGCAAATCCATTGAAAATGCAGTTGCTGTGATCATGGCCACCGGAGGCTCAACCAACGCAGTGTTGCATTTTTTAGCGATTGCACATGCCGCCGATGTGCCTTGGTCGATTGATGATTTCGAGAGGGTTCGAAAAAAGGTGCCTGTCATCTGTGACCTCAAACCTTCAGGGCAATTCTTGGCCGTTGACTTGCACCAAGCTGGCGGTATCCCACAGGTCATGAAAATGCTTTTAAAGGCTGGCCTCTTGCACGGCGACTGCATGACCATCACCGGCAAAACAGTTGCTGAGAACTTGGCCCAGATCCCGGATCATCCCAGGCCTGAACAAACCGTCATTCGAACCCTGGACAAGGCCTTGTATGCTGAAGGCCATCTGGCCATCTTGAAAGGCAATTTGTCCCCTGAAGGTTGCGTGGCCAAAATCACCGGCCTCAAAAACCCCGTCATGACTGGCCCTGCTCGCGTCTTTGACGATGAACAATCCGCCTTGAAGGCGATTTTGGATGGGAAAATCAAAGCAGGTGACATCATGGTGCTCAGGTACTTGGGGCCCAAAGGAGGACCCGGTATGCCTGAAATGCTCGCCCCAACAGGTGCCTTGATTGGAGCGGGCTTGGGTGAAAGTGTTGGCCTGATCACCGATGGACGATTTTCTGGAGGCACCTGGGGGATGGTGGTGGGCCACGTGGCCCCAGAGGCCGCAGTGGGAGGCAACATCGCCTTCATCCATGAGGGTGACTCCATCACCATCGACGCTCATCAGTTGCTCCTGCAGTTGAATGTAAGCGATGCGCAACTGGCCCAGAGAAAAGAAGGCTGGAAGCCTCCTGAGGCCCGATATGTGCGGGGCGTGCAAGCGAAATTTGCGTTCAACGCTTCAAGTGCCAGCAAAGGTGCCGTGCTGGACTTGTTTGAAAATAGAAACTTGTGACGACATCTGAAAGTTCTATTTTTTTCAGTCTCCCATGAAAAATAGGCCTCCCGCTCTTGCTCCCATCGGCCAAGCAAGGAGAGGTCTTTCATTCATTTTTTGTCTGTTGGCCTGTTTAGGCTTGAGCCCATGGGCGCATGCACAAGGGGCCATGGAGTTGGCCAAAACCAGGCACTGTTTGTCTTGCCATGCAGTCGATAAAAAAGTCGTGGGTCCAAGTTACTTGGACGTGGCCATCAAGTACAGCAAAGACCCCTTGGCCAAGGATCGACTGGCTCACAAAATCATCCATGGGGGCTCGGGCTCTTGGGGTGTGATCCCCATGCCAGCCAATCCTCAAGTCAGCGTTGAAGAGTCCAAGACTTTGTCGACTTGGATTCTTCAGCTCAAAGCGCCTTAAAAAACCACGGGTGGCTAAAAGCTTTTTTCTGCAAGCTGCTCAAGGATGGCTGGATTTTCAAGCGTGGACGTGTCTTGGGTGATGGCCTCTCCCTTGGCAATAGAGCGCAACAAGCGACGCATGATCTTGCCCGAGCGCGTTTTAGGTAAATTGTCGCCAAAACGAATGTCCTTGGGCTTGGCAATGGGTCCAATTTCTTTGCCCACATGGTCCCTTAATATTTTTGCCAACTTCAGCGCCTCCTCTCCAGTGGGTCTTGGACGCTTTAAAACCACAAAGGCACAAATCGCCTCCCCCGTCGTGTCGTCTGGACGCCCCACCACCGCCGCCTCAGCCACCAACTCGGTGCAACTCACCAAGGCAGACTCAATTTCCATGGTCCCCATGCGATGTCCTGAAACATTGAGCACGTCATCGATTCGGCCCGTGATGGTGAAATAACCTGTTTTTTTATCTCGAATGGCACCATCACCCGCCAAATAGTATTCCCCCTTGAAGTCATCTGGGTAGTAGCTCTTTTTGAACCGCTCAGGATCTCCCCAAATGGTTCTGATCATGGACGGCCATGGTTTTTTGACCACCAAAATACCACCATGTCCATTGGGCACATCTTTGCCCGTTTCATCCACAATGGCCGCCTCAATACCTGGGAACGGCAAGGTGCATGAACCTGGCACCATGGGTGTGGCGCCAGGCATGGGCGTGATCATGTGACCACCCGTCTCGGTTTGCCAGAACGTATCCACAACCGGGCAGTTCGAGCCGCCCACGTTCTTGTAATACCACTCCCACGCCGCAGGATTGATGGGCTCACCCACAGAGCCCAAGAGCCTTAAGCTCTTCAAATTGTATTGTTTGGGGTGGATGGTTTCATCCGCCTCTGCGGACTTGATCAAAGAGCGAATGGCCGTCGGTGCGGTGTAGAAAATGCTGACCTTGTGCTTTTCAATCGTGCTCCAAAAACGCCCCGCATTGGGAAAGGTGGGCACCCCTTCAAACACGATCTCTGTGGCACCCAGGGCCAATGGGCCGTAGGTGATGTAGGTGTGCCCAGTCACCCAGCCAATGTCAGCCGTGCACCAAAAAATATCATCTGCTTTCAAATCAAAGGTCCACTCGGTGGTGAGCGCTGCATGGAGAAGATAGCCCGCACTTGCGTGCTGAACACCTTTGGGCTTACCGGTCGAACCTGAGGTGTAGAGTAAGAACAAGGGATGCTCTGAACCCACCCACTCGGGCTCAATGTGCTTGGGCTTGGCGCTGGCCAAGGGCTCCAACCAGTGATCTCTGCCCTCCTTCATCTCCACCGCTTGGCCTGAACGTTTGACCACGAGCACACTTTGAATTTTTTCGCACCCCCCCAGCGCCAAGGCCTCATCGACGATGGACTTCAGGGGCAACTGCTTGCCCCCCCTGACTTGGTGATCGGCCGTGATGACCAACTTGGCACCCGTGTCCTCTATGCGGTCTCTCAAAGATTGTGCTGAAAAGCCCCCAAACACCACGGAATGGATGGCACCAATACGAGCACATGCTTGCATACAGGCCACACCATCGATGGACATGGAGATGTAGATGATCACCCGATCTCCTTTGCCAACGCCTTGTGACTTCAAGACATGGGCATACTGACAGGTCTTGCCCAACAAATCGCGGTAGGTGATGGTGCTCACTTCGCCACCGTCGGCCTCAAAAATCAAGGCCGTTTTATCCCCCAGACCACGCTCAATGTTGCGATCCAAACAGTTGTAGGAGACGTTCAACTCGCCGTCTGCGAACCATTTAAAAAATGGTTTTTCAGTTTCGTCCAAGATCTGGGTGAAGGGTTTTTTCCAAGTGATCAAACGCTTGGCTTGTTCAGCCCAAAAACCTTGATAGTCTCTTTGTGCATGAGCACACAAAGCCTCATAAGCTTGCATACTGGGAATGGCCGCCTTTTCTGAAAACGCTTTGGGCGGGTCATAGACGGGTAGCTCGGTATGGTGTTCGCTCATGATCTTGGGTCTCCTTTTTAACTCATCTTTGGCAGTTGCCACGTGGGATCTTCATTTTATGAAGACTTCTTTAACAAAACTGACAAGAAAAACCCTGTATTTCAAAAATAAAACACAACTTTGATATGGGTCATCTTTGTTCGATATATATTTTAAGACAGAGAATTCGCCAACAAGATGGTCGAATGGGGCCACAAAAGACGCCCCTTGGAATCTTGGTCAACGATCAAGAATGCAGTACCGGCTGCGAATTGGGTTTTTTTCTGCCTTCTAGGGCCTAAAAGTCAGGCCTTGGCGGAGTAAACTTATGGGCTTGGCACGCCAAAACCGTCTCAACTGAGTCAATTTGTACTCGCCGTAACCTAAAGAGAATTCCATGACCATCATTCGACAAGACGACTTGATTG
>CAIMNS010000227.1 GCA_903842945.1 uncultured Burkholderiales bacterium | reverse complement strand
TCAGAAATTTCATCGATGAAGTGAGGTTCAAAAACGCAGATGTACCGATTTATATCTACGGTGAAACCAAAACTTCAAGACATCTGCCCAATGACATCTTGCGCGAACTGCATGGTTTCATTCACATGTTTGAAGACACGCCTGAGTTCGTTGCACGCCACATCATCAGGGAGGCCAAAAGTTACCTCGAAGGCCTGCAACCTCCCTTTTTCAAGGCCTTGCTCGATTATGCTGAAGACGGTTCCTACTCATGGCACTGCCCCGGACACTCCGGAGGTGTTGCCTTCCTAAAGAGCCCAGTGGGTCAAATGTTTCACCAGTTTTTTGGTGAAAACATGCTTCGTGCTGACGTTTGCAATGCGGTGGATGAATTGGGTCAATTGCTTGACCACACTGGTCCTGTCGCTGCTTCAGAAAGAAATGCCGCAAGGATCTTCAATGCCGATCACTGCTTTTTTGTCACCAATGGCACCAGCACCAGCAATAAGATGGTTTGGCATCACACAGTGGCCCCGGGAGACGTGGTGGTGGTGGACCGCAATTGTCACAAATCGGTTTTGCATGCCATCATCATGACGGGCTCCATTCCGGTCTTTTTAAAACCCACCCGGAATCATTTCGGCATCATTGGCCCGATTCCCCAAAGCGAGTTTGAGCCTGCGACCATTCAAGCCAAAATACGAGCCAACCCTCTCCTAAAAGGTGTCGACAGCAAAAAGGTCCAGCCTCGTGTGATGACCATCACCCAGTCGACTTACGACGGTGTACTCTACAACACCGAAACCATCAAAGGCATGCTAGATGGTTACATCCCCAATTTGCATTTCGATGAGGCTTGGTTGCCTCACGCGGCCTTTCATCCGTTTTATGGCCCTTACCATGCCATGGGAAAAAAACGTGTTCGGCCTAAGGAGGCGGTGGTCTATTCCACGCAATCCATTCACAAACTCTTGGCCGGCATCAGCCAAGCCTCCCACGTTTTGGTCCAAGACTCACAAAACACCAAACTCGATCGGCAACTCTTCAATGAAGCCTATTTGATGCACACCAGCACCTCGCCTCAGTACGCCATCATTGCCAGCTGCGATGTGGCGGCTGCCATGATGGAGCCTCCTGGTGGTACGGCCTTGGTCGAGGAAAGCATTGCCGAGGCCTTGGACTTCAGGCGTGCCATGCGAAAAGTGGACGAAGAGTACGGGAAAGATTGGTGGTTCAAGGTTTGGGGGCCCGAGAAGTTGGTGGAAGAGGGCATTGGGCGCGCTGACAACTGGATCATCCAAGCCGATGGCAAACGCAGCAAGTGGCATGGTTTTGGCAATTTGGCCAGTGGTTTCAACATGTTGGATCCCATCAAGGCCACTTTGGTCACTCCAGGCCTAGATTTGAATGGCAAATTTGCCAAAACAGGGATCCCTGCCAGCATTGTGACCAAGTTCTTGTCAGAACACGGTGTGATTGTAGAAAAAACTGGTCTCTACAGTTTCTTCATCATGTTCACCATTGGAATCACCAAGGGACGTTGGAACACGCTTTTAACGGCCTTGCAACAATTCAAAGACGATTACGATAAAAACCATCCCCTGTGGCGCATAATGCCCGAGTTCTGCGCCCAGCACCCCAAATACGAGCGCATGGGCTTGCAGGACCTGTGTCAATTCATCCATGAGTTGTACGCCAAGTACGACATTGCTCGCTTGACCACAGAAATGTACTTGAGTGACCTCACCCCCGCCATGAAGCCCTCGGACGCATTTGCCCAGATTGCAAGAAGGAACACTGAGCGGGTCTCCATCGATCAGCTGATTGGCAGAATCACGACTTCTTTGGTGACGCCTTATCCTCCAGGCATACCTTTGTTGATACCTGGAGAGGTGTTCAACAAAAAGATCGTGGATTATTTGCTTTTTGCCCGAGAGTTCAACTTGATGTGCCCTGGCTTTGAAACCGATATCCATGGTTTGGTGGAAGTCGTGGGAGAGGACGGCGTGGTGTCCTATTTTGCCGATTGCGTGAGGGGGTCTGGAGCAGTTTGAAGAAAATGGATCTTCGTCTTTCAACCGCTGCGTACCGGCAACCGTCCTTGGCATGAATGCTGTGGTGTTAAATTCTTGTAAATGTCACGCAAATGCCATTGACAGCGCTCAAGTTTGGCCCTTAACATTCGATCAGTGTTACATCAACTTACAGAATTACATTCTTTACTTGGTTACCTCATGAAGAGAAGACTTCTGCATTTTCTTCATGAAACTTCTTTACACATGCGTTCAAGGTCAAGATGAGCAAACCCACCGTATCAGTTTTGAGCCTCCAATCGGCGACCCAACTCACCCCAGGGCAAACCTACGCGGCCACATCCAATGATGTGTCCATCGTAGGATCTAGCGGTGTGGAGACCGTGAGCTTGCCAGAAACGGCCTTGGCTGTGACGTTGTCCTCTTCCATTGAAAACTTGAACCTGTCCAAAGGCATCTTCAATTACTGGTTCAATGCCAACGGCTCGGGTGGAGCCTATTTGTTCAGTGCCTCTTCAGGACTCATGGCCAACATTTCAGCCAATGCCTTGGGCATTCACGTCAATTTTGCGGATAAAAGTTCTTTGACTTTGATCTCCAATGCACAAGGGTTTGCTCAAATCCGCTATGACAAAGCGCAACTCAGTCCCAATTTGCGGGTGACTGTGCCCAATGGGGACATCGTACTTTGGGGCTCCACGGGCACAGAGACCGTCACTGTACCCAAAGGCATCTTGAATGTCAGCTGTGACTCTGCGATCGAAATTGTGAGTTTGAGTGTCAATTACGACCCCAATCTTTTGAAATTGGGCAAGGGTGGCCTCACAGTTTCAGACGCCAACAGCAACAAAATTTTGGATTGGTCAGTGAACACCCCGAGCAAGCATACACTTGACTTTTACAACGCCACAGGCAGCGTGACAGTCAACGGTGCAGGTCAAAATGTGTTCACCTTGACCGACTTCTTGCTTAACTCCGGTCAAAGCTATACCAGCACTTTGAGCAATTTGAATCTGTATGGCGCCAATGGGAATGAAACGGTGGCTCTTTCTGCCAGTGTTCACAATGACACGATCGACGCCAAAATTGAAAAAGTGGTCTTGCCTTTGCCATTGTCAAAATACACTTGGACCACACAAGGCTCTGGCTTGACTTTGTTTGATGGCGTCAACTCCCAAGTGGCCCTGATCAACGTCGTGCGCACCTCAGCGGGCACCACGCTTCAATTCAGCGATCAAACCCTGAGTGCCGTGATCTCTAGCTCTGGGGTGAATGTTTATGCGGCCAATGGACAGGTGGTCAACAGCGGTACAGTGAATGTACCCACATCGAGCGCACCAAGCCCAACCAAAGCTCCAGCGCCAACCCCTTCGTCCACTAGCTCGAACTCGCTTGTATCCAACTTTCAATACACCTTGGACTTCAGCGCATTTTCTGGATATGCCTCTCAGCAATCGTCAGTGCAAACGTGTTTGTTGGCGGCTTTGAACAAAATTGGCGTCTATTTGAACGCCAAAGGCACTTTTGATATCCAAGTCATCCCAGAGAACACAAGTGCCAATGTTTTGGCCGAGGCCGCTAGCGCCTTGGTTACTGTGCCTGGCAGTTTGACGACGGCTCATGGGGCGAAGTTCACCACGGCTTTTTTATCAGAAAGCCAAACTGGAACCGATGCCAATGGCACTCAAGCCGATGCCAAGGTCTATATCAATATGTCGAATTGGTCCTCTTTCAATACCAATCCAAGTGCCTCACCCAGTAAAAGTCAATATGACTTGACCACCGTCTTGACCCATGAGTTGATGCATGCCATGGGTTTTGAAGGCATGTATCCCAATGCCAGCTCATCTCAAACCACTTACGACACGTACATTCAAATGCAAAATGGCTTGCCCTATTTTCTAGGACCCAAGGCACAGGCCGTCTATGGTGGACCCGTTCCCTTGGATCCAGCTTCCTCGGGTGCAGGCTCGGCCTACTATCATTTGAAAGTGGCCTCTGACATGATGTCATCTGCCTTGCCACCTGGCACCGTGAGATCGATTTCGGCCCTGGACCTTGCCATGATGCAGGACTTGGGTGCGCCAGTGATTGTGGGCATAGCCACCGTATAGTCATTTAGGCTAAAGGTTCGAGAAGCTGAAGGCTTGAACTTCAGCCACTTGATGAACTTGCTGATCAGTCCTCGCCCATGCCTGCCATGACTTGGCTAAAGCCACCGTCCACATAAGTGATCTCAGCACTGACCCCTGCTGCCAAGTCACTCATCAAGAAAGCTGCCACATTCCCAACGTCGTCAATGGTCACGTTCCTTCGAATGGGGGCGGTGCTTTCAACCACATTGAGAATCTTGCCAAATCCTTTGATGCCACTTGCAGCCAAGGTTTTGATGGGGCCCGCGCTGATGCCATTGGCCCTGAAGCCTCGGCCCCTGGCACCCAATGACTCGGCCAAATAACGCACTGACGCTTCAAGCGATGCTTTGGCCAAGCCCATGGTGTTGTAGTTGGGCACACTTCTTACAGAGCCTAAGTAGGTCAAGGTCAAAAGCGCCGCGTTGTCGTTCAAATAGGGCAGGGCTGCCTTGGCCATTGCGGGAAAACTGTAGGCGCTGATATCGTGCGCAATTTTAAAACCCTCACGGCTCAAACCGTCCAAAAAGTCCCCCGAAATGGACTCCCGAGTCGCAAAGCCAATGCTGTGCACAAATCCATCAAAATGCCCCCAATGTGTCGACAGTTGAGTGAACATGCTCTCAATTTGTTCGTCTTGTCCCACATCGCAATCAAAAATCAAATCGGATTCAAATTCTTTGGCAAACTCTGTGGTTCTGTCCTTGAACCTCTCACCCACGTAACTCAGAGCGATCTCAGCGCCTTGGTTGAAACACGCCCTGGCCACGCCATAGGCGATGGAGCGGTTAGAGAGCACGCCAGTGATCAAGAGTTTCTTGCCACTTAAAAATCCCGTTCTTTGGCCCATGTGGTTTCCTGTTGAATGTGAACTGCAGGTATTTTCTCATAGCTTTGCCCCCGATTTTGCACTTCAAGCGATTGGCGTTTGTTGCGATTGTCGCGTTTGTCGCGTTTGTCGCCAATCATGGTCCACACCCTATGGTGCACTGCCACCCCACCTTTCACAAGAACCCCAAAACATGAAAGATCACCTGAGCGTGATCTAATGGCCACAAGACAAACGAGCATATGTTTCACTTTTTTTTGAAGAAGGCAAGTAATTGAGTAACATTGGTCCATGTGTATGAACAGACCCTTTTTGGAGTTTTGCTTTTGACTTCCCTCATTGATCGATGGTCCTTTCTCAGGCTTGGATTTTTGCCCATGTGTCTATGGCAAGTGTCTTTGGCTATGAACGCACATGCAAACGCGTGGACACCCGCTGAAAACGGTCCGACAGACAGGTCTGCTCAGACCAGAATGCTGGTGGCCCAGGCCAACGCATCTGAAAAACCAAACCCCGTGCAAGGTGCTGAGCCAGCCAAAGAGAAGACGGACAAAGAAGTAAGCAAAGCTCCTGCCATCAAAGGCAGTTTGGCAGCTCTCAAACCCTTTGATGAAGTGACCAAAGAGTCCGATCGAAAAACCGGTTACTTTGATCTCTATGTCAAAGAAGAAAAAATTTGGATCTCCATCAAGCCAGAACAATTGGACAAGCCCTTTTTCTTTAGCGTCAACGTCCCGCGATCGGTCGGTGAACGAGGGCTTTATGGCTCACAAATGGGCAGTCATTTCATTGCTTACTTTCATCGCTCGGGCACTCGCCTTCAACTCATTGCTAAAAACGAAGACGCCTTTGCACCCGCAAAGAGTGCAGAGTCGCAATTTGTAGAGGAGTCATATTCAGAAAGCTTGTTGGCCTCGGCCGATATTGCGGCGCAACCCAGGACCACCGATCAAGCCCTCTTGATCGATGCCAGCACCTTGCTGTTCAGCGACATCGCGGGTTACTCGACCAAGCTTGACATGGCCTATCGCATGGGCTTTTCTCTGGACAACAAAAACACCAATTTTTTCTCGAGCCATCAAACGCCTGAACTCACCGCTTTGGAGGTCAAGGCGCATTTCTTTGTGCCTAAATTGTCTGCGCCCCCCATGATGCCCAGCAGCACCCCCATGCCCTCTGCGCCCAAAAATGTGCCCGATCCGAGAAGCTTCTTTGTCCACTTTTATTACAACTTCAAACAACTGCCTTTGAGCCCGATGTTGCCTCGTTTGGCCGATGAGCGGGTCGGGTACTTCACGCAAGGTCACTTGGACTACAGCACGGACCTCGTACCCAAGGCACGCACGCATGTCATCAAAAGATGGCGCCTTGAAAAGACCGACCCCAAAGCAGCGAACTCTCCCGTGCTCAAACCCATCGTCTACTGGCTGGATAAAAACATTCCCCCCCAGTACAAAGCGTCGGTGACGGCGGGTATTTTGGAGTGGAACAAAGCCTTTGAGAAAATTGGCTTGATCGGTGCCTTGTTGGTCAAAGAACAAGGAGCAGAAGACGCTTTCAACACCATGGATGCGCAACACGCCTCTGTGCGCTGGTTCACCGGGTCAGACATTGGTTTTGCCATTGGCCCCTCTCAAGCGGACCCCAGAACGGGGGAAATTTTGGACGCGGACATCGGCATGTCCGATGTGTTTGCCAGAAGTGCTCGGCGCCAAGTGGCCGAGGACTTGGGGGCTTTTGGCCAAGCCCCAGCAAGTCAAGCGTCTTGTCTCTTGATGGACCAGTTGGCCCATGAGTTTGATTTTGCACAAGACCTCTTGAGTGCCAGAGGCCTTGGCATGGGCTCTGCCCAGGCAGAGCGTTTGGCCCAAGCCTACATCAAAAACGTCATCATGCACGAGGTCGGGCACACCTTGGGGCTAAGGCATAATTTTCTGTCCTCTGCGGCCTACGACTTGGACAAGCTAGATGACGCCAACTTTACGCAAACGTACGGCATCTCTTCCTCGGTCATGGATTACACCCCGTTCAATTTCTCACTCGCCCATCAAACCCAAGGCGAGTATGTGATGAGCACCTTGGGCCCTTATGACTACTGGGCCATTGAGTACGGCTACAAACCCCTTGACCCCCTCCTTGAGCAGCAGTCCCTCCAAGAGATTGCCTCCAAGAGCACCCAGGTCGAATTGGCCTACGCCAGTGATGAAGACGCCTCTGAAGGTGCGGGCAGTGTGGACCCTTTGGTCAACCGTTTTGACTTGGGTGCCAACCCTTTGGCCTACTACAAAAAAAGGGTCCAACTCAGTCAAGAACTTTGGACAAGACTACAAAACCTGAACTTGGAAAAGGGTGAGAGTTTTGAGCGTCTCACGCGCAGTTTTTTAAGCGGCTTTCGACCCCTCAATCAAATCGCTCCTTTGGTGGTCAAGTACCTCGGTGGAGAGCGAGTGAGGCGCGTGCGTGCAGGGTTTGGTCAAACGGTGTACGAGCCCATATCTCCCAAGGAGCAGCGGGAGGCTTTGGCATTGATCGAGCAGGCCTTTTTTGCACCTCGCTCGTTTGAGTTCCCAGCGCAATTGCTGAACTCCTTGGCCACCGACACCTTCGATCGCGCTTCACGCATGGGGGACCCCAACGCTTTAACTTCAAACGTCTCGGTGTTGAGCAACGTCCTTGGTGTGCAGAGAACGGTCTTGGACGCCATCTTTTCTGAGCGCTTGGCTCAACGCGTGAGTGAATCCCAATTGAAGCTTGAAAACACACCCACCGAAAACAAAAAAGTCGCTCAAACCGACACCCTTGGCCTGGCTGACATCTACACCCGCATTCAAGAAAGCATTTGGCAAGAGGCTCTACAGGGCAAGCCCGTGCAGCTCCTCAGACGCAACTTGCAAAAGGAACACCTGCAACGCATGAGCTCGATGCTCTTGAGGTCCTCCAAAGGTCTTCCGCCCGAGGCCGCGGGCCTCATGAGACAAAACGCCAGACACTTGTTGTCCCAACTCAAGCTCGTTCAGGGCAAGCGCGGCTTGGATCGTGAGACCCAAGCCCACGTCCTGGATGCGATCAACACCTTGAGCGAGACCTTGAAGGCCAGCGTTCAAAGGAGTGGGCTGTGAAGGCTAGGGCTGTGAATGCTAGGACGTTGATGAAAGGCGCAGAGCTATGAGCGGATGGAGGCGCTTTTTATCCCATCAAAAGCCTTGGCTCTTGGCGTGCTTGGTCCTTTTGGCGGGATTCGTATCGCTTCAAATGGGCCTGCACGCACAGAGTCCGGCCACGATCTTGGACCCTTTAAAGGGCCTCTTCAACGCGCCTGTGCCCAAAGAGTGGTTGAGCCAAGCCTATTTGCTCACCTCCTACCAAGAAGATCCCAAGTACCTGGACTCGGCCTCGTCTTACAGCAACAACGAGACCCCTTGGACGTATGCGGTCTATGAGCCCCCTTTAAAGTACCATTACTTGAAGCGGCCCTACGAATTGTTGCCTCGCACCCTCGTGGACATGCCCTTGTTGACTTTTTTCGACAAGGCTGGAAGACCCTTAAAGATCGATCCAAGCGCCTTGAAAGACCAGAGCGAACAAGTTCGTGGACAAATTGCCCAGACCGTGTTTGAACTCAAAATCAAACCCGGTATTTTGTTTCAACCTCACCCCGCTTTTTACAAAAATGCGCAAGGCGAGTTGGTCAACTTGAAGCTCACCCCCAACGACCTCCAAGAGATCCGCTCTCCCTTGGACTTCAAGACGACGGGCTTTAGAGAGCTCAATGCCTACGACTATGCGTATGCGATCAAACGTTTGGCCACACCGCGCATCAATTCACCCGCCTTTGGTTTTTTGTCGACCAAGATCGTGGGGTTTGATAGGTTTGGGGAGAAGATTCAAAAGGAGAATCAACGCCTCAAGGCTCATGCAGACCAGCAAGGTGAACCTGGCCAAGCCCTGCCTTGGTTGGACTTCAGGGCCTATGACTTTGAAGGCGTCAAGGTGGTGGATCCCTACACCTTGCAGATCAAAATTTCGGGCTTGTACCCTCAATTCAAATACTGGTTGGCGATGAGCTTTTTTGCACCCGTGGCTTGGGAGGTGGATGCTTTTTATGCTCAAAATGGCATGGCCAAGAGGAACTTGAGCGCCAACACTTGGCCCGTTGGGACGGGCCCCTTCATGCTCACCGAACACGATGCCAATTCGAGAATGGTGCTATCTAAAAACCCCAACTACCGTGGTGAGCCTTACCCTTGTGAGGGCTCTGAGGAAGACCGCACTTTGGGCTTACTGAAAGACTGTGGCAAGCCCACCCCGCTTTTGGACAAAATCATCAGCACCCGAGAAAAGGAGGGCACCTCGGTGGCCACCAAGTTCATTCAAGGCTATTACGACATGCCGCAAATGGAAAGAGGAGAGCCCGGTATCGCCTACCAAGTCTCCATTCAAGACGGCACGGGTTTGTCCAAAGAGCTGCTCGAGCGCAAGATCCAATTGCCCGCCACCATTCAGGTCGGTCTTTGGCACTATGGCTTCAATTGGTTGGACCCCGTCGTGGGTGCTGGTAAAACACCGGAGCAAGCCGAGAGAAACAAAAAGTTGAGGCAAGCCATCTCCATTGCCTTTGATTTTGAAGAGTACGTCTCTATTTTTGAAAACTCACGCGCCCAGGTCAATCACTCTTTGGTCGTGCCCGGTCTCTTTGGCAACGACGCCATGCTTTTTAACCCTGTGGTGTTCGACCCTGATGGAGCGGGGCGCTTCAAGAGGAAATCCATCGAGGAGGCCAAGAAATTGTTGGCGCAAGCGGGTTACCCTGGGGGCATTGACCGCGAAAGCGGCCAAGCCTTGGTGATCAATTACGACACCCAAGGGGTAGGGCCTGGGGCCAAGACTCGCATCGATTGGGTGAGCAAACAGTTTGCCAAACTCAACATCCAGTTGGAGGTGAGAAACACCGACTACAACCGCTTTCAAGACAAAATGAGAAAGGGCTCGGCGCAGTTTTACTTTTGGGGCTGGTTGGCCGATTACCCAGATCCGGAGAATTTTTTATTTCTGCTTTATGGGCCCAACTCAAAAGCCAAATTTGGCGGTGAAAATTCATCGAACTTTGACAACAAGCGCTACGATCATTTGTTTGAGAAAATGAAGGACATGGAAAACACCCCCGAGCGTGCCGCCCTCATTGTGCAAATGATGCACATCATGCAAGAAGAGGCTCCCATGCTCTTTGGTTGGTCCGAGGAGTATGGAGGGGCTTATCACCAATGGGTGAGAAACGGCAAGCCGTCCAACATCATCCGCGATCAGATGGCCTACTTGAGCGTTGAGCCAGCACTGCGGGTCCAAAAAATCAGCGAATGGAACCGGCCCGTGCTGTGGCCCTTCTTTTTGCTGCCCGTGTTGATGGCGCTTTTGCTGTGGCCAGCGGTGCTCGTTTGGAGGCGTCGACAAGATGTGTCCATCGCACAAGGCATGAACGACGCATGGGACAAGAAGTCAGGAGACTTCAAATGATCGGCTTTTTGTTTCGCAAAATCGGCTATGGCCTTTTGATTTTGATCGGCATCAATCTCTTGACCTTCGTTTTGTTTTTCAAAGTCAACACAACCGACGACATGGCGCGCATGCAGCTCGGTGGCAAGCGGGTCACGCCCGAAGCGGTGCAGAAATGGAAGACGGAGCGCGGCTATGACAAGGCACTCTTTGTTGAAGATCGGGCCCAAGGCTTGGATCGTTTCACCCAGACCTTGTTTTTCCAGACCTCCAAGCAACTCTTTACCTTCTCCTTTGGCGCCTCTGATGCGGGACGCGACATTGGCCTTGAAATTGTGCGGCGTGCACCGGCAAGTTTGATGCTCGCACTGCCCTCCTTTTTGCTGGGGATGGGCATCTCGATCCTGATGGCCCTCGTGCTCGCCTTTTTCAGGGGCAGCTATTTGGACTTTTGGGGCACGATTTTTTGTGTGGTGTTGATGTCCATCTCCGCCTTGTTCTTCATAGTCGCGGGTCAATTCATGCTCTCCAAGGTGCTGCAATGGTTGCCCGTTTCAGGCTTTTCATGGGGAGGGGAGACCTGGCGGTTTTTATGTTTACCCATTTTGATCTCGGTCCTTGCCAGAATAGGGGGGGAGGTGCGCTTTAACCGAAGTGTTTTTCTTGAAGAAATTGACAAAGATTACGTGAGAACGGCCAAGGCCAAGGGCTTGTCTGAGGTCCAGGTCTTGTTTTCTCATGTGCTCAGGAACGCCTTGATTCCCATCATCAGCTCGAGTGTGGCCGTGATCCCCTTGCTCTTCATGGGCAGTTTGCTCGTGGAGTCCTTTTTCTCCATTCCTGGCTTGGGCAGCTATTTGATTGAAGCCATTGGCGCACAAGACTTTGCCATTGTGAGATCCATGGTCTTCATGGGTTCGGTGCTCTACATTGTGGGACTGATTTTGACCGAAGTTTGTTACGCCTGGGCGGACCCCAGGATCCGTTTGCAGTGAGGCGTTTTGACATGACACATGACCCCATTGTGATGAAACCTTGCCTTTGACACCCTGACACTGACCTGTGACCCCTTCCATGCAACCTGTCTTTTTGTTGATCGATGTTTTTCTTTATGCGCTTCTTGCCTGCGTGGCCCTGTACGTCGTCTATGTGCTCAAGACCCCGCCACTGAAAGACTCTTGGGCCAGGGCTTTTAAGAGGCCCATTTCTGTAGCGAGCAGCATGGTCTTGCTGTCTTTTTTAACCGTCGCCTTGATGGACAGCATCCACGTGCGAGCTCTGCCCCAGGAC
>CAIMNS010000226.1 GCA_903842945.1 uncultured Burkholderiales bacterium | reverse complement strand
TTGACGTAGATGTAAATTCCAATTGAATTAGGCTACAAAAATATATATGCTCACGCTACGCAGAGCAAACATTTTGGGCTCTACCCAATTAACGGGGGATGAGCATTTATCAAACACGGTTGAATACTCCATTCCAACCACAGTGTGCCAAGACGCGCAGTCTGTAATTCTCGAAATTTCTAAATCCATACGCTCGTCTAGACATCATCTCCATTTTAGTGTGGAACCCTTCCGTGATGCCGTTTGATTTTGAGAAGCGCCACATTCGAACGATAGGCTCTAGCCAAGATTTTAAGGTTTGGGCCAGTGTCTTGACTGGGCTATTGGCGAACTGATCGATGAGTTCCATCAACTTCGGAATCAATTCTCGGGCCCCCTTCGCGCGAATATTTTTGGTCAATAAGATTGAGTTGAGCTTTTGCTTGGCCTCGTACATGGCTCTTAGAACGGGGTATTGTTCCAGATATTCATTCAAGTTGATCTTCTGTTCAAACTTCAAATTCCACTGATGCCTTCGCATCAAACTCAACAAACCCCTGTTTTTACGTCCTACCGGGTCGTGCTGCTGCCACATCTTTAAGAAGTGATGGTTGACCAATCGAATGACGTGAAAGCGGTCTGCAATGATCTTGGCGTTAGGAAAATAGCGTTGCACAATGTTGCGGTATGTCTCTGAGAGATCCATGACCACGAACTTCACTTGATCTCGACCCCGTAGCCGGCTTAAATAGCCCTGCAAGCTTGCCTCTGAGCGACCGAGGACGACATCAAAAACTTTGTGATTCTTGAGATCAACCATTGTGGTGGCGTAGCCTTTTTTACGGCTAAAGAAGTGTTCATCAATACCTAGAATTTGCGGGCAAGGCCGACTCGAGAGTTCAGACACACGTTTCTTGATGTGGTGCTGATACCAGCGCTCAACGGTGGCGCTACTGATCTTGTGGGTCAAAGAGAGCTTACTTTGACAGACCCCGCCATCGTGGGCTTCAAAGACCTCCAGTCGGAAGCATTCGGTTGCCCTAAACCTTGGGCGAATGCCCTTAAAAGGGTGTCTAAAATAGCGATTACAACCCAAGCAATGGTATTTGGGCACGCTCAAGTACAAGACCACCAATTGGTTGCCCTGACGGGTGTGTTTGAGCGTCCTCAAGTGGGTCGCTTTGATCCGAACGGGGTGATTTGGGCAGTGTATACAGCTCGGCCTGGTCTTGGGACTGGCCCATACTTGGATGATCCGACCCCGATCCACCCTCTGAATTGTCAAATCTGCAAGGCCTAATATAGAATCAATTTGGGACATTGGTATTACCTCTATTAAACATGTTCTTCGTACCAACTAGTTTAATAAATACCTCTGTCCCCCGTTAATGATGAAGAGCCAATATCCGACCCCTTAATTTTCAGGAGTCAAGCATGGAAAAACGTTTCAACAAATCCCTCCCTGAGGGTGTGCCAGTGGTTTCCGACACTGCACTTCTTATCAAACCCTCCACCAACTTGCTTGCAAGACATGGTGGCACAAACATCTCCAACGCTATTGATGCCTACATGGCAGTCTTTGTCGGCAAAGACAAGACCAGAGGCCCTTACCTCGACTGGTGGAGAGGAGAAATCGGCCATTTCACCTTAGACGATGTAGAGGAGGATCACATCTTCTTTGCCCTCGAGAAGTTAAGCAAACGCTCCCCTCGACAGTACGCAGGTAAGGACGCAGACGGAAACCCAATATTCAAAGCCAAGGCCAAGCCCTACGCACCTGCAACGATCAATCGGTACGCCGCAGCCATTGGTGCACTGTTCACTTGGTGCATCAAGAAACGCTTAAGTCCCAAGGGCTGGATTCACCCATGCCGTGGCATCGAGAGACTAAGCGAAAACAATGAGATTGTAAGGTTTCTTTCTGACTCAGAAAGGACTGCACTTCTATCAGCCTGCAAAGCCTCTAAGTGGAACAAACTTTATCTGATTACACTAATGGCCATGACAACAGGAGCACGTCGAGCAGAACTCGAGAACCTCAGGTGGTCTGAAATAAACTGGGAAAGGAGTGAGGCAAGCATTCCTAATACTAAGAATGGTGACAAAAAGGTTCTCCCTTTGATACCAAACGTAATGAATGAGCTTGAAAGATTTAAATCAGGGGGAAATGGTTTAATTTTTGCTTCAACTAGATGCCCTCATCAACCCTTTAATTTTGTACCTAGATGGGATCAAGCCATCCAATTATCTAAAGTAAAAAAGTTTAGATTTCATGATTTAAGACACACCTGTGGATCTTATCTAGCTCAATCTGGTGCAAGTTTGCTCCAGATTGGAGATGTACTTGGACAGAGACAACCTGCTGTCACAAAGCGTTATAGCCACTTAGCTATTCAACACAAAACTTGGCATTGTTCAA
>CAIMNS010000225.1 GCA_903842945.1 uncultured Burkholderiales bacterium | reverse complement strand
GAAGTTTTTGGAATTCATTCAAAATGAAACGAACAAATGGCGGCCAGTGATCAAAGCAGGCAACTTCCAAATCAACTAAGCTTCAGGGGTTTGATCTTGATACCCTCTTCTAAAAGACCCTCTTTTTTGTGACACAAAAAGATCTGTTCAAAATAGGATGGATATGCCATCCAATTCAGCTTCTGAGTTGATCAGATTGATTCTTTTATTTTGAATTTTAAAGCTCTTGTCCAAAAATTTAACATGGTGCTCAACCGTTGCGAACCAAGACCTTTGTGTCTCTTGTCGGTACTCCGCGAGCACCAAATTTGAAAAAACCGGATAGATCCCGTCACGCTCTTTCTCAACTTGAATGTTTGAAACTGCATGCACGGTGCGAGGCAAGGGATTTCGCGCATGAGCGCGCGCATGAGCATACTGCCTGATACGAATTTCCATCAATGTTTTGTCATCATAAATAATGGAAGATGTATGGATACCGTCAAGTTGATTTTTTTCTAAAGGCACCCAGTAAATGCAATCTGACGTGTAGAGGTTTAACCATGCTTCAAACTGCTGTTCATCAAGAAGTCTAGCTTCTTGGAACAACAGTTGTTGAATTTCGGTGATCGGTAAATCTTGCATCATTTGATTTTTTAAAATTAAGCTTCTTGATCAAGCTTCTTGTTTCATATAGTTGAGCCAAGCACTGAACTGCCTGCGAATAAAAATCTCGCTCGTGCCAGTGCCACCCCGAACGACATGCTCACCCTCCTGCACATCGGTTCCAAGACCTCGTCCAATGTCAATCCATTCAGGCTGGCTCATCGCAAGTCCCTTTTGAACACGTCCGTAAACCTCTAAATCGTCGGTCAAGACCCATGAGGCTGTCCCATTGACAACGTTTGAAAAAGCAACTGTATCTCTGAACATGCTCTCAGGTGCGCCCTTTAACCTGACGTTGTAGGTATAGACCACCGTTCTGTCCACACTGATGGGGTGAACAATGCGCAATTGTCGAAATTGACTCATGAACGATACATTGGGATAAATGATGGAGTTCCATCTGGTGACTGAGAGAATGCGTTCGGCCTCAGCGTCCCCAACTCGAGCAACCAGCTTGTCCTTGTAACTTTTAAAATCCGGGTGGTTCATCCCCACCACCAAGCGGCTGTCATTGTGATAATCTCCCATGTACCCATGGCCTTGATCGGTCGTCCACATGCCTAATTCTTCCCAGACATGATCAGGTGCACCGTTTTGTAACATTTGCCTGACCGCAATGTCTGAATAATGTCCCTTGGAAGATGCAACGGACTCCTCCTTCGGTTGATGTCTTGCGGCCATCACAGAGGAAATGTGTACATAATTTGGATGCACGCCATCCAAATGATTTTCAAGGACCAGTTTCCAATTGCCGTCATAGGCGTGCTTAAAAACCCCACCAGCGATTTCAATATCACCATCAGGAGCGCGATCCACCAAGTCATCAAATGAACTTTTCATGGGTCCCAAGAAACTGTCCAAACTTTCAACCTCACTTGAAAGACTGGCAAAGATAAAGCCTCGGTACATCGATAAACTAGGGATTTTCAAAAGACCCAATTCAGAGAATTTTTGCTGATGGTTCTCTCCATAACCATTGGGCTTGGGAACAAAGTGAATCTCTCCTGTGGTTTTATAGGTCCACCCATGGTAGGGACAAGTGAACATGGACGCATGCCCTTTGGACTCGATCGTGAGCAATGCACCCCGATGAGTGCAGCGATTGAACAAAGCATAAATTTCTCCATTTTCTGCACGTGACACAATCACCGATTGACCAGCCATGTCCGTTGTCATGAAATCCCCGGGAAGAGGAATTTGACTTTCATGGCCCAGCATCAACCATGTTCGACTAAAAATTCGATCCATCTCTAATTTAAAAATAAGTGGGTCGCTGTACACGGAATGATGGATTGAATCTTTTTTGATCAATTCATCAAAATTGATGGATGGTTTCATGACTTTGAATTAACCTAATTTGATACCGGTTCGACGAATGATCTGTCCCCACTGCGCCGACTCGTCTTTGATCACTGAATTGAACTCTTGGGGAGAGGATTTCTCAATGATTCTCCAACTGAAATTGGCGTACAAGGTCTTGAGCTCTGGCTTAGCAAGAACGATAGACATCGATCTCTGGTATTGGGCCACAATCTCAGAGGACAAGCCCATGGGAGCGATCAATCCAAACCAAGTTTCTCCAGGCACAGACCTTCCAGCGATTTCACTCACCGTAGGAATGTCAGGCACTTGAGGCTCTCTGGTTGATCCGGTGACCGCTAAAATTTTAAGTTTTCCGTCCTTTGCATGGGGAATGATGGCAGGAGGTGCTTCAAGCACCAATGAAACGTCCCCAGCTCTGCAGGCTGCCACCGCTTCTGCCGTTCCTTTAAAGGGAACTGTATCGAGTTTGATGCCCAATTCGTTTTGAATCAATAGCGAAATGACATGAGGAGGTGTGCCTAGAAGGGGAACTGCAATCTGAATGGGGTTGCTCACACGGGTCTTGGCCAATGCAACCAGCTCCTTCAATGTAGACACCCCAAGGGCAGGATTTGCAGCCAAAACCAAGGCCAAACTTGCTATTCGGGTGATGGGTTGAACATCCTTGGTGGTCTCGTAGGAAAGTTTTTCAAACAAAAAAGGATTGAAAACCATCTGTGACTGCGTTGCAAGTCCAATCGTATAGCCATCCGGTGCACTTCTTATCACCGACTCCATGCCAATCACACCACCAGCGCCGGGTCTATTTTCAACCACCACAGCCTGACCTAAATCCTCAGACAATTTTTCTGCCAAGGGCCTGGCCGTTGCATCTGGCGTGCTTCCAGGTGGCGCAGGAACAATAAATTTAATCGGTTTTTTGGGCTGCCATTTCTCCTGAGCCCATAAATTTGTTGTGCAGAGGAGTGATGCAGATGCAATGGAAAATGAATTTTTAACAAATGTTCTTCTGTACATGTATAACTCCACTTAGGTTAATTTGAATTTTAAATGACAATGGGCATGCCACCTTGACCAATCTCTTCCTGGATGCACGCTTGAACAATGGGTGCAAGTACGGGAT
>CAIMNS010000224.1 GCA_903842945.1 uncultured Burkholderiales bacterium | reverse complement strand
CGTTTTAAGTTCAAGGGTGTTTTTTCACCAACATTTCGCTCAAATATTTCAGCGTAGTTACCCACTTGCGATAGGGGCCTTGCAAGCCATTCTCGGTCAAGGCCCAGCAGTTTGCCCATGTCCTCGGATTTTCCAATCAACCTCATGACCACCGGGTCGGTAGACTGGTTCTTCAGGTTTTCAATGTTTTTTGAGGTGATTTGATATTCCTCGGCTTCAATCAGGCCATAGATCACCCATTTGCTGATGGCCAGCCACTCATCATCCCCCCGTCTGACCATGGGACCCAAAGGCTCTTTGGAGATCAGGTCTGGCAAGATGAGGTGCTCTTTGGGGTCTTTTGCTTCTTTTGAGCGAATGGAAGCCAGGCCAGATGCATCTGTGGTGTAAGCTTTGCAGCGCCCAAGGAAGTAGGCTGCATTTGCAGCCTCTAGCTTTTCAAAGACGATGGGTTTGATGTCTAATTTATGGGCCTTGGAGAAGTCGGTCAGATTTTTCTCGGTCGTGGTTCCAGATTGAACACACACACTGGCGCCCTTCAGCTGTTTGGCGCTTTTGATGTTGGACTTGACGGGAACCATGAAGCCTTGACCGTCATAGAAGGTCACAGCGGTTTGATGCAGGCCCAAAGAGGCATCCCGGGTCAGGGAGAAGGTGGTGTTTCTGGACAAAATGTCGATCTCACCTGACTGTAGGGCTGTAAAGCGTTGTGGAGCGGACAAGGGGATAAATTTAACTTTTTCCGCGTTGCCCAGAACGGCGCTGGCAATCGCTTTACAGATGTCCACATCCAAGCCTGTCCATTTGCCTTGACTGTCGGCGGCGCCAAAGCCCGCTAAGCCCGTGTTAACACCGCAAACGACTTGATCCCTTTGCTTGATGGCATCCAAAGTTTTACCAGCCAAGACTTCAGCCGGTGAGGACAAAAATAGCATCAAAAACAATGTCAATGAACAAAGATGCGCACCCTTGGGCGTTTTTGCAGCTTCAAAAGACGTAGAAAAGAGAGAGGTCAAAGAAAGTTTCATGGTGCGAAGTCTTTTGGATCTAGGTAGAAACGTATCTTAATTGAAGAATTCTCTTGATCGCCAATTATTCAGTAGAGCGTTACAAGTTGTAAAAGGTAGGGGTTGAATACAACTGGCGCTGAGGATGAAGAAAGCCTATGGTATTTGGGATAAAACCCCAGTCTTTTATGGAATTAAATTGAATTTTTGGCTGGCTGTGATCAATATACAGGTTACAATTTACTGATCGGGGCGTAGCGCAGCCTGGTAGCGCATCTGGTTTGGGACCAGAGGGTCGAAGGTTCGAATCCTTTCGCCCCGACCAAAGTTGAAAAAAGGGCTCCTTCGGGAGCCCTTTTGTTGAGAGACGTGTAAATAATTAAGTTCTTACTTAAAAATACAATTTAATTCTCAATCTGTCCGTAGCTCAGTTGGATAGAGCAACAGCCTTCTAAGCTGTGGGTCGGGGGTTCGATCCCCTCCGGGCAGACCAATTTCACTTAGATGCGGACGCTGGCTTAACTTTGACTTTGACCAAGTTTTTTGGATTGCATCATTTATCTCATCAATGGCCAATGCCTTAATTGTTTAATTTGATAAACAGCGAATAAAATTTTTTATTGCAACAAAGCGTTTAATCTAGCTAAAGCGTCTTGAAGAACTTCTTTGGACACTACTTCAACTTTTTTCGCTTGTCTAGCATTTAAATCTAGCATCCGAATTTTGTTGATAAGAACTACGCCCTGAGTTTTACATCCTGTACCTGTTAGGGAAGTCGCAAAGCCAGCGAACCTAGAGAAATCACCGCCTTGAGTTATGGGGGCGACGAGTACATCTCCTAATTGGTTAAATTCTTTTGTCGTTAAAACTAGCGCAAGTCTAGTCTCTCCCTTCATTTCATGACCGATTGAGGGCTCAAAGCTAACTCTAACAATATCGCCGCGGTCAAAATATTTTTTTACCATACTTCTTGGCCAATCGGTTTGCAGTTATCCCATAACT
>CAIMNS010000223.1 GCA_903842945.1 uncultured Burkholderiales bacterium | reverse complement strand
GCTCGGGCTTTACCGTAGAAGACCGTGATCGCAAAGCGGGACTTTATTATGTTCGCTTCGTCGACCGAAGTAGCGATGGCAATGAACCTGGATTTTTCTCACGTTTGTTCTCTAGCAACCCAAAGGACGAAGGACCTCAGCGTTATCGATTGAAGCTAGAAGCAAAGAACGATGCACAAACCTTCATTGTGATTCAAAACACCTCTGGACAAGCCGATGCATCAAAAGCTGGCGCCAAGATCGCTCAACTGTTGCTTGAGGAATTGAAGTAAACGCTTGAGTGCTTTGTGAACCAACTTCTTGTGCCTTTGATGCTGTGTAAATCGCTCTGTAAAACGCTCTGTAAACCGCTGTGTTGAGATTCAAAAGCCTTGGCAGCGGCAGCAGCGGAAACGCGACCTTGGTTGAAGCCTCCCGAGGTGACATCACCTCCCGCGTGCTGATTGATTGTGGCTTGTCCATGGCTCAATTGAGGAGTCAATTGGCGCCCATGGATTTGGACTTGGAGGACATTCATGCCTTGTTTGTGACGCATGAACACTCCGACCATGTCGGACACGCCAAACAATTTGGGCTCAAAACGGGTCGGCCCATTTTTGCCAGTCAAGGCACACAATTGGCCATCCAAGTGCACGCATGGGGACTCAGAGAAGAACAAATCCAATGCGCCAGTGACAGTGAGGTGATTCAAATTGGCCAATTGCAATTGTCCCCGTTCACCGTCCCACACGATGCCAGAGAACCCTTGCAACTGAGTTTGAGCGATGGAGAGCTCAAACTAGGTCTTGTGACCGATCTTGGCCATGTCAGCTCTCATGTGGTGCGCGCCCTGCAAAATTGTCATGCCCTGATTTTGGAGTGCAACCACGACGAGCACATGCTCAGGCTTTCCAAGTACCCCTCTTTTTTAAAGGCACGCATCTCAGGCCCCTTGGGTCACCTGTCCAACAAAGATTCGGCCCAGTTGTTGCGCTCGGTCCTCAACGGCAACTTAAAAACAGTGGTTGCGGCCCATTTGAGTGAAAAAAACAATACCCCCGAATTGGCAACCAAAGCCTTGTATGAGGTGCTTGATCCACAAGGCCCCCAGCTGATCGTGGCCGATCCCAACGAAGGCACAGACTGGATCACGGTGCATTAAAGGTAAAGCCAAGTCCTGCAAAAGAGGCGTTCACACGGCTCAGACGGTTCAGACGCCTTGGAGCCAAGGCCAAAAAAAAAGCCACCGCAAGGGTGGCTTTTGCATGAAACAGAAGGATTACTTCTTGTCGGCAGCAGCAGGTGCAGCAGCAGGAGCTTCAGCAGCAGGAGCAGCAGCAGGTGCAGCAGCAGGTGCATCAGCAGCAGGAGCAGCGGCTGGTGCAGCAACAGGAGCCTCTGCAGGAGCAGCTGGGGCCTCTTTTTTGCCACAAGCAACTAAAGCGGCGGCCAACAATGTTGCCAATAGAAGTGATTTTTTCATGTCAGATGTCCTTTGATGGGTAAAGTTAACAATTTCCGGAAATTGTCACAATAAACTGTGACCGAGTCACCAATACTGAACTGTACCAATGAACTCAGACTCTGATTATAAAGGATTATTCAAGCAGCCAAGTAAACTATCACCATGAGCATCATGTCACATGATCTTGCCCCAAATGGATCCACCCGCTCTCCAACCATTGGCTCAACAAGTCCATCATGGCTTTTAAGCGCTTGGGCGACTTTTGTGTCAATTTTCTTAAATCTGCTGGCAAGATGAACCTTTGATTGGCCAGTTTTTTCAAGATCTCCCCCTCCAAGCCCGTGGCACCCATGCTTTCGGCATTGATAAAGATGGTCGCGTGGTCGTAGAGAAGCTCTGTCTTGCTTGAAACACATAAAGTTTGCTCATGGGTGTCATTCAACCAATTCGACACAACAGCCTGTGCATCTTGCTCGTGGTCTTGCTCAAACCAAACATGGTCCTTGGGTTCACTCAAATACTCACCCAAACTGCGCATGAACTCCTCTCGATCAGAGAGCAGTTTGTTCATGTGCGTTATCGCAAAGTTTTGTAAAGACAGAGGAACCATGCCGGGCTCCTGCGTGGCTTTTTGCTTGGGGTCCTTGTAAATCACGTGCGGCAAAGACCCATCTTCAGCCAAACGATCCAAATAACGCATCAAGACTTCTTTGACCAAGGTCAACGAGTCTGGCGCTTTGAAGCCGATGGAGTACGTCATGCATTCCCCAACAGCTACACCCTCATGGGCATATTGGGGAGGCAAATAAAGCATGTCGCCAGGCTCTAAAAGGTACTCTTGTTCATGTTCGAAATGAGACAAGATCTTGAGCGGTGCGTCTTTCACCAAGCGCTGATCCAAACCAACCCCAATTCGCCAACGGCGTTGTCCACTCGCTTGCAACAGAAAGACATCATAGCTGTCAAAATGTGGCCCCACGCCTCCTCCATCTGAGGCAAAGCTGATCATCAAGTCATCAAGCCTGGCTCTGGGAATAAAATGCCAAAGTGACAACAAATGTTCTGCCATGGGGTGGTGCAAATTCACACCTTGCACTAGGAGGGTCCACGCCTTTTGAGACAAAGCGGGAAGCTGAGCTCGTTTGAAAGGCCCACTTTGCATGCTCCACGAGGCTTTGGAGCCTTTGTTTTTGATGCGTTGCACAAGTCTGGACTCGACATCAGGCGCCTTGGCCAAAGAAAATAATTCCGCACGCGAAATCGGTGCTTTAAAATGCGGAATTGCTTGCCTGATGAGGAGAGGCTTTTTTTGCCAATAACGCGACATGAATTGTTGAGCAGTGAGCCCACCTAGGAGCGTTTGCGGTTCATGGATTGGCATCATGGTGTGGTCCCTGTCATTGTCCTAGTGAGAGATCATTTTTACATTGATTTCATCAAGAGGGCTGGTTTTAATCGTTTTTTTATTTTTCCTCTATGAACATCTCTGCCCCCTGCGTTGTTGAATTAACTTGGACACTCACCGATACCCTCAATGAAGAACTCGACGTCTTGTCCGAGCCGATTGAATTTTTTGTGGGCGG
>CAIMNS010000222.1 GCA_903842945.1 uncultured Burkholderiales bacterium | reverse complement strand
TGGTGCGAGTATTTTGGCCTCTGGATCAAAAGCAACTCGGTATGGCGCCGCATATGCGAACTCAGAATTGATGCATTCCTCTGAGCTATGGGATTCATATCGAATGCTAACCCACCCAGGACCCGTGCTCATCCCCGCAGCACTGGCATGTGCAGAGCTAGAAAATCGGTCAGGAAAGGAATTAATCGTTGCACTGGCAGTTGGATACGAGTTCATGTGTCGGCTATGTGATGATTTCATCCCAAGCACTGCTGCCAGGGGGTTTCGACCCAGCCCCATTTATTCAACATTGGGTGGCGCTCTTGCCTGTGCTAAGTTATTGGATTTAGGCGAGAATGGCCTAGTTAGCGCAATTGCTTTAGCTTCTAATTTTGCGAGTGGATTGAATGAAGGTCCGCGCGTTGGTGGCAATGAAATATCCATCCATGAACCCCAAGCGGCTCGCAATGCAGTCTTTGCTAGCATCATCGCTAGGACTGGGCATATTAAAGGCGCAGAATCAAGCTTAGAGGGTGAGGCAGGTTTCTACAACGCTTTTACTGGAAGCTTTAAGGGTGAACTGAGCTACGTATTTCAAGGTCCCAAAGAAGTGGATCTCAAAACCATCGCCCATGATTTGGGGGAAACCTATAAATTACTGAGTGTCATGTTTAGGATCTATCCATGCGCGGGATTTAATCAACCGGTGATTGAACTCATGACGGAGTTAAAAAAGGAACACAAGTTTCATGCCGATGACATAGATGAAATCGAAGTCACGATGAATTGGATTGAGACGCTTTACCCAAGCCCTAAATTTCCAAGAGAATCATGGACTCGCCCCGGAATTCAGACCACCCATTTTTACGTCGCTCATGTTGCCCTCAATGGTGGCTTTCCCACAGTGGGTGGGAAAACATTCGGTCCAACTGGCAATAGACTAACTGAAGACACTGCTGTCATTGATTTTTTACACAAGCGCGTAAAAATCACGGGCGACAAAGACAGGCCTATGTTTTCCCCAAAAATCAGTATTAAACTGAAAAACGGATCTGAAATTTTTGGACAATATCCCTACAGCCGACTTGAGTGGGGTTTTGATGATCTTGTTCACCGCTTGAATGATTGTGTGACCCCATTAAAACAGGGTAAAGCCGGGCTTCAACGTTTGGTTGACAAAATCGGCAAACTCGAAGAGTTGCAAAATATAATGCCTCTCATTAAAATCACACAAGAAATTTAGTCTACTCAACACGGAAATGTAGACCACCATCAACCGTGTACACACAACCGCTTGCATAACTTGCGCGCACAGACACCAAAAATGCCACCATGTCTGCTATTTCTTCGGGCTTGCCCATGCGCCCAAAAGGTAATGTGGACAAAAGATGTTTGTATGCTCGGTTGTGAGGAGAATCATCTTCACTTCCCAGTCCTGCGGTTCTAGGCGTTGCGATCAACCCCGGGTTGATCCCCAGCACGCGAATATGATCATCTGCACTGATACAACCAACGGCTTGTGTAAATGCAATGAGTGCCGCGTTGGCGGTTGATGTTGCAACAGACTTTGGGTTGGGTCTTTCACCAGAAAGGCCAATGATGTTCAAAATAACTCCATAACGACGTTCACTCATGTGTTTGTAAACTTCGCGACACAGATCGATCGTACCCATCACTTTTGCATCAAAAGATGATCTAAAAGACTGAGAACTTGTTTCCAGCAATGTTCCTCTTGGTACCGAACCAGCTGAGTTGACCAATATATCGACATCTTTGAGTTCAGCAAAGACTCTAGACAAATGAGCTTGGTCTCCTAGATCTGCGGCAACGGTTTTAATGACAGATTGCGGATACTCAAGCGTTAGCTGCTCTTTGGCATCACTTAAACCTTTAGCATCTCTGGCAACAAGCTTGACCTCACAACCTTCAGCTAAGAGTTTCTTTGCAATTCCAAAACCAATGCCTTTAGAGGCACCAGTGATTAAAACTTTTTTCCCCTGAAGTTCTAAATCCATTTTTATTCAATCGCCTTTTAAATTTAATTTAGAGATCAATTTACCCAACTTGTTCATTTCGTCAGTAAAAAAAACTTTAAATTCTTCTGAAGTGTTCGGAGTAAACTCTGCACCGACAGTCACGAGAGAGGCCCGGACTTCAGGTGAAGACAGCGCTTTAACAAATTCTCGATTAAGCCGCTCTACGATATCGCGGGGAGTTTTTTCTGGAGCAAACAAACCGTACCACTCATTGATTTCAAATCCTGGCTGACCGCTCTCTGCCATGGTGGGTAAATCGGGGACAGCAGTTGACCTTTTCAGTCCTGTAGTTGCTATTGCACGCAACTTGCCGCCTGGCTTGATAAAAGGCAGATGAGCCGTTGGGCCACTAATGCTCATTTGTATTTGACCACCTAGTAAGTCATTCAAGGCGGGCGCTCCTCCCTTATATGCGATCGATATGATGTCAACATTGTTGTTGAGCTTAAGCATTTCCATCGCCAAATGACCAGCCCCAAGGCTGCCTGCATGTCCAAAAGAGAGTTGCCCAGGCTTTGCTTTAGCCAATGCCAAGAGATCGTTCAATGTGTAAACGGGTACAGCTGCATTGACACTCAATAAGCCAGGAACACTAGCCAATAAAGTAATTGTTTGCAAATCTCTAGGCTCAAAGGGCGGTTTTGACACAAAGGGGGTAGCGGCAAAAACTGAAGACAAAACCCCAATGGTGTACCCATCTGCTGGAGCGCGTGCCATGAGTTCTGCACCAATCCAACCAGATGCACCACTTCGGTTATCAACTGTAATAGCAAGTCCACCAGTTGCGCTCAATTGTTTGGCCATAAGTCGTACCATAAAGTCTGCGGTTCCCCCTGCCGCGTAAGGCACAATGACTTTAATGGGCTTACTTGGGAATGTATCTGCCATTGCAACACAATGGGTGAAAGAAAATAGCGCGCATGCTGTGGATAAAAATTGCACGATTTTCATGTTTTATCTCCTATTTATTAATCAATGACAGAAACGATTGGTCATTTGTTTGATCGATGAAATTGAGTCCACATTCATGGTGATAGAACGCAATGAATCGGTTTAATCTGAACTACAACTATTTTGATCCCTGATGAGGGGAAAGAAATTTTCATAAAAATATTTCAAATTAAAATTCAAGCTCAAATATGCGTGCTCAGCAAGCCTTCTTAAACATGAACATCCAATTGCACTTTCATTTAAATCAATAAAAGACCGTTTTTATGCTATCTTATCTACGTTGTAATTTATTGTTTTAGAGATTTACCCTATTGTTTTCCCCAGTGAAAAAATAAAATACACCAATGACCAACACACTAGGATTTACATTTAAGCTTAAAGAAAAGGATATTTCCTACGTCGGGCATGATCTGAGTCGACCCGAGTGTGTCGTCTTGACTCCAGATGGAACAATCTGGGCTTCTGACAATCGCGCCTCAGCTATGCGAATAGAGCCAAGCGGCCAACAAACTCTTTTTGGGCCCAAGCTTGGGACCTCCAACGGCCTTGCCTTTGATCGACAAGGTATCCTTTACGTGGCTGATATTGACGCCGAGTGCGTTTATCGAGTCTTTCATGATGGAAGACATGAAATTGTTTGCGACCAACTCAACGGTGCGGTTAATTTTGTTTATTTCGACCAGCAAGGTCAACTCTGGATTACTGTTTCAACAAAAACCAAACCCCGTTCAGACGCGGTCGCAAAGCCTATTGATGATGGTTATGTTCTCACTTTTAGCTCTTCTGGACTGAAAGTTGTTTCACAAAACATATGCTTTACCAATGAAATTCGCATCGATAGCATCACTGGGAAGCTGTTCATTTCCGAAACAGCTCTGGGTCGAGTGCTCTGTCATCAGATCAAACCTGATGGCACTCTTGGTGACGCCACCGTGTTTGGACCAGCTACGCTTTTCCAAGGCGCAATCATTGATGGCATTTGTTTTGATGCAATGGGTAATCTTTGGGTCACAGAAATCACAAGAAATTCTATTCACGTGATTTCACCCTCTGGGCTTGCCAATTGCGTTTTTGAAGACCCAAGCGGGCTCATTGTTAACTGCCCCACGAGCATTGCCTTTGGAGGCGTGGACATGAGAACTGTTTATGTTGGATCGTTAAAAATGAATAGACTTGTCAGCTTTAGAGCGCCCTATCCTGGTCAAACCATGCATCACTTTAATGCATGAAATACACTGATATTTTATAAATACCAATTGCAATTACATTAAACATAAATTGCTTTTTCTTGACGAACAAACATCTACCCAGATGTCAAGTTGGCGATCGCGCTGGAAGAACGACAAGTGAACTTGGCCAATGAGGGCTTATAAGTGCCTCGGTTGATTTGAACAATTAAAACCCAATAGATAATTGTGACATCGGTGATTAAATGGTGAAGAGTTTTCCGCCTTGATGGTGGTCGACTCGGGGCTCACCGCTCGTTTCATTTTAAGCAGCTTCCTTCATGAAGGGTAGCCCTGATGCCCAAGCTTCATTGGGTGTTTGTCCTTCAAGGCTGGAATGTCCCCTCTCAGTGTTGTACCATTCAATGTAGCGTGCAATGTCTGAGCGCGCTTGGCTGAAAGATCCATAAACCTTTAGATACACACATTCGTATTTGACTGATCGCCTGACTCTTTCAACAAAGACATTGTCTCGCTAAGCACCTCGGCCACCCATGGAGAGAATCGCGCCAGAATTCAGAACCACGTCCAAGAACTCTTGTGCCATGAATTGGCTGCCTTGAACCGTATTGATGATTTCAGCTACCCCAAAGCGGGTTAAGAATGGCATTCATGAGCTCCAAATCTCTTGTGCACACGGGGCTAGGAAGGTAATGCACCGATCCTCAGCTGATTCCCAACAATTGGGCCTGACGGCTCACACTCAAAGGGTGGTTTCGGTCAATCATTTGCTTGCGCTCAGCAATCCCTACATTTCCATATTCAATTTTAAAAAATTAATTAATTTGGGATGCTTTTTTATTCAAGATCTACGTTT
>CAIMNS010000221.1 GCA_903842945.1 uncultured Burkholderiales bacterium | reverse complement strand
ACTCCAACACTTTGGCAACAACACCCGCGCCAACGGTCTTGCCGCCCTCGCGAATCGCAAAGCGCAATCCCTCTTCCATCGCAATGGGGTGGATCAACTTCACCGTGATCGCCACGTCGTCTCCAGGCATCACCATCTCTTTGCCTTCTGGCAACTCGATCGAGCCCGTCACGTCCGTCGTACGGAAGTAAAACTGGGGACGGTAGTTGTTAAAGAAGGGCGTGTGACGGCCTCCCTCGTCCTTGCTCAGCACGTACACTTGCGCTGTGAAGTGCGTGTGCGGCTTGATCGAACCAGGCTTGCACAGCACTTGGCCGCGCTCAACCTCTTCACGCTTGGTGCCGCGCAACAAAATTCCTACGTTGTCGCCCGCTTGGCCTTGGTCCAAAAGCTTTCTGAACATCTCAACGCCCGTGCAGGTGGTCTTCAAGGTGTCCTTGATCCCAACGATCTCAATCTCTTCTCCCACCTTCACAATGCCGCGCTCGATACGACCCGTCACCACGGTGCCGCGTCCAGAGATGGAGAACACGTCCTCCACAGGCATCAAGAACGCGCCGTCAATCGCACGCTCAGGTGTTGGAATGTACGTGTCCAAGGCCTCGGCCAATTTGAAGATCGCCTCTTCGCCTAGCTCGCCCTTGTCGCCTTCCATGGCCAACTTCGCTGAGCCCTTGATGATCGGGGTGTCGTCTCCTGGGAAATCGTACTTGGAGAGCAACTCGCGCACCTCCATCTCCACGAGCTCGAGCAACTCAGCATCGTCAACCATGTCGCATTTGTTCAAAAACACGATGATGTAAGGCACGCCCACCTGGCGGGCCAACAAAATGTGCTCGCGCGTTTGGGGCATGGGGCCGTCAGCGGCCGAACACACCAAAATCGCGCCATCCATCTGAGCCGCTCCCGTGATCATGTTCTTCACATAGTCAGCGTGGCCAGGACAGTCCACGTGCGCATAGTGACGGTTCTCCGTCTCGTACTCCACGTGCGCTGTGTTGATCGTGATGCCACGGGCCTTCTCTTCTGGCGCCGCATCAATCTGGTCATAAGCCTTCGCTTCTCCACCAAACTTCTTCGATAAAACCGTCGTGATCGCCGCTGTCAGCGTCGTCTTGCCATGATCCACGTGTCCAATGGTGCCCACATTCACGTGAGGCTTGGTACGTTCAAATTTTCCTTTTGCCATTTTTATTTCCTAAAGAACATTCCCGTGTGATGGTTTAAAGTTTGCACATAACTGCTTTTTCGTTGAGCACGGGAACACAACGGCGCTATGTCGCAGACTGTTTTTTATTTTGACCTTGCTGCAACAATTGCTTCAGCAATGTTTCTTGGAGCTTCAGAATAGTGTTTGAATTCCATGGTGTATGTCGCACGCCCTTGAGACATCGATCTCAATGTCGTAGAGTAGCCAAACATTTCAGAAAGTGGCACTTCGGCTTTAATGGCTTTACCGCCACCGACCATGTCTTCCATTCCTTGAACCATCCCTCGTCTTGAAGACAAGTCGCCCATCACGTTTCCAGCATAGTCTTCTGGTGTTTCAACTTCTACAGACATCATGGGCTCAAGAATCACTGGACTTGCTTTTTTACAACCCTCTTTAAATCCAAAGATGGCCGCCATTTTGAAAGCCATTTCTGAAGAGTCAACATCATGGTATGAACCAAAATGCAAGGTAACTTTAACGTCTACCACTGGATATCCGGCAAGCACTCCTGTGGTCAAAGCCTCATTCACACCTTTTTCAACAGCAGGGATGTATTCGCGAGGAACCACACCGCCTTTGATTGCATCAACGAACTCAAAGCCTTTTCCAGCTTCATTGGGTTCAATTTTAAATACAACGTGTCCGTATTGACCTTTTCCACCAGATTGACGGACAAACTTGCCTTCTGCATCATCGATGCTTTTGCGAATCGTCTCTCTGTACGCAACCTGAGGCTTACCTACGTTGGCCTCTACACCAAACTCACGCTTCATTCGGTCAACAATGATCTCTAAATGCAACTCACCCATTCCGGCAATAATTGTCTGTCCGGACTCTTCATCTGTCTTAACTCTAAAAGATGGATCCTCTGCCGCCAAACGCTGTAGAGCGATGCCCATTTTTTCTTGATCTGCTTTTGTCTTTGGCTCAACCGCCTGTGCAATCACCGGCTCAGGAAAGACCATTCTTTCCAACATGACAATGTTGTCTGGATCACACAAAGTTTCACCCGTTGTTACATCCTTCAAACCAACACAGGCCGCAATGTCACCCGCACAAATTTCCTCAACCTCTTCGCGGTTGTTTGCATGCATTTGAACAATACGACCAATTCTTTCCTTTTTACCTTTGATGGGGTTGTAAACGGTGTCTCCTTTGTTCAAAACGCCAGAATAAACCCGGATAAACGTCAGTTGACCCACAAAAGGATCCGTCATCAATTTAAAAGCCAAAGCTGAGAACTTCTCTTTGTCATCGGCTTTTCTAGTGACCGGTTTTTCTGAATCGTCTGTTCCACCAACAGGAGGAATATCAACAGGAGAAGGCATGAGTTCAATCACCGCATCTAACATGCGTTGGACGCCTTTGTTCTTAAAAGCTGTCCCGCATAGCATGGGCTGAATTTCACTTGCGATTGTTCTTGTTCTTAAACCAAGTGTAATTTCTTCTTCCGTCAAGTCACCTTCTTCAAGGTACTTGTTCATCAAAGTTTCTGAGGCTTCAGCTGCAGCCTCAACCATGTTTTCACGCCATTTTTTGGCGTCTTCAAGCAATTCGGCAGGAATTTCTTCGTAATTGAACTTCATTCCTTGAGAGGCCTCATCCCAAATGATGGCTTTCATTTTGCGTAGATCTACCACACCCCTAAAGTTCTCTTCTGCACCAATCGGAATCACAATTGGGACTGGACTTGCTTTAAGACGCAATTTCATTTGATCGTAAACTTTAAAAAAGTTAGCGCCTGTACGGTCCATCTTGTTCACAAAGGCCAAACGTGGCACCTTGTATTTGTTGGCTTGTCGCCATACTGTTTCTGATTGAGGTTGAACACCACCAACAGCACAATAAACCATGCATGCACCATCAAGCACGCGCATTGAACGCTCAACTTCAATCGTGAAGTCCACGTGGCCCGGGGTATCAATGATGTTGATGCGATGCTCAGGAAAAGACATGTCCATGCCCTTCCAAAAACAAGTTGTAGCCGCTGATGTAATTGTAATTCCACGCTCTTGCTCTTGTTCCATCCAATCCATGGTCGCCGCACCATCGTGCACTTCACCTATCTTGTGATTTACACCGGTATAGAAAAGAATACGTTCCGTTGTCGTTGTCTTTCCTGCATCAATGTGTGCAGAAATACCAATGTTTCGGTAACGCTCAATAGGGGTTTTGCGGGCCATGATAGGTGCCTTTTAATTGAAATACAAAACGAATATAAGAAGAACCCAAGAAGTTTCAGCGCCTCTTGAGTTCCGCCTAGATAGATTAAAAAATTAGAAACGGAAATGTGAGAATGCTTTGTTGGCTTCAGCCATGCGATGAACTTCATCTCGTTTTTTCATGGCACCGCCTCGACCCTCAGAAGCTTCTAAAAGCTCATTGGCCAAACGCAAAGCCATCGATTTTTCGCCACGTTTGCGAGCAGCTTCTTTGAGCCAACGCATGGACAACGCCAATCTACGTACAGGTCTTACTTCTACTGGAACTTGGTAGTTTGCACCACCAACACGTCTTGATTTCACCTCAACCATGGGCTTGACGTTATTGATTGCCACATTGAACAATTCAAGGGGATCTTTTCCAGATTTTTGCTCCATTTGTTCCAAAGCACCATAAATAATGCGCTCAGCAACAGCTTTTTTACCACCCTCCATGATGACATTCATAAACTTAGAGAGTTCTACATTGCCATATTTGGGATCAGGCAAAATTTCACGTTTGGGGACTTCACGACGACGTGGCATATCATTTCCTTTTATTGCTTCAGTTGGGTCTTTTTAGGACACCTTGGGAGATCAATCAGTAACTCCCACTTACTCGACTCTTCAAAAATTTGAAAGAGTCACTACGTCTTCAATCTATCAGCCAGATAGAAAAAAGACACCATTTGTTTTTACGCCTTCTTAGGACGCTTTGCACCATACTTAGATCTAGATTGCTTGCGGTCTTTAACACCTTGCAAATCTAATGATCCACGCACAATGTGGTATCTAACACCGGGTAAGTCTTTTACACGACCACCACGCACAAGAACCACAGAGTGTTCTTGTAAGTTATGTCCTTCGCCGCCAATGTATGAAATGACTTCAAACCCATTGGTTAAACGAACTTTAGCCACTTTTCTTAAAGCAGAGTTAGGCTTCTTTGGCGTTGTCGTATAGACACGCGTACAGACGCCCCTTCTTTGAGGAGAATTTTGCATCGCAGGGCTTTTTGACTTGGTCTTTTCGACCTCGCGCCCATGACGCACCAATTGGTTAATGGTTGGCATTTTAAACGTCCCAAACGTTAATTTCGTGAATAAAAAAGCTTCCCGGAAATTCCGGAAAGCCTTCGATTGTATCAGTTGATCGATTTATAAGCAAGTAGCCGTTTCCTTGCCTTCTAAGGTTTGAGTTATTTAATCCACAACCTCAGGGCGTCCCAAGCGCGTCCAAAAATTGAGGCCTGCTCGATTTGCTGTAAAGCCTCTAGCTGAATAGTACTAAAGTTTTCGTTACCAATTTTTAGTTTCATTTTAGCGACGATCTCCCCCTTTTGTAGCGGGGCGACCAATGGATCGCGGTATTCAATTTGTGAGCTCACCATTGATGCTTGCCCTGCAGGAACAGCTATCACAATGGGCTCAGTTTTGCCAATTGACAACTCATTTTCTTTACCTTTCCAAACTTTTAACTTAAAAACTGCTTGGTTTGCATTGAATAAGTTCAAACTTTCAAATGCAGTAAACCCCCAATTCAACAACTTTTGTGATTCAACCGCTCTAGCATTCTCACTGCTTGCACCTAAAACAATGGACAAAAGGCGTCTCCCACTGAGCCCAGGTACATCTCGCTTTGCCGTGGCAATCATGCAAAAGCCCGCAGCTTCTGTATGCCCCGTTTTTAAACCATCAACGCTTGGATCCCTAAAAAGTAATAGATTTCTATTTGAATCATTGGCGGTGGGAGTTCCTGGATACCGGTATTTTTTTATGGCGTAGTAGCCGACATACTCTGGAAAATCATGCATCAACCGTATGGCCAAAATAGACAAGTCATTCGCCGTTGTTGTATGACCTGGTGCAGTAAGGCCTTCTGGGTTTTTATATACCGTAGACAACATCCCCAAGCGTTTTGCTTGCTCGTTCATCATCTGAACAAAACGCTCGACACTCCCACCAACACCCTCTGCCAAGGCAACGGTAGCGTCATTGCCTGACTGGACAATCATGCCTTTTATCAGGTCTTCAACTGGCACCATCATCTTTGGATCGATAAACATTCGAGAACCGGGCATTTTCCAAGCCAGTGGAGATACGGACATTGATTGTTTAAGGTCAATTTTTTTGGATTTCAGTGCATCAAAAACCACATATGCAGTCATCAACTTGGTTAAAGATGCCGGCTCCACTGGCTCAGATGACAAACGCTCGGCCAATACTTGGTGAGCAGAAATATCAATCAACAAGTAAGATTTGGCGACAATTTCTGGGGGACTGATTGTTTGCGCATCCGTTAGACCGTAAGTAACGCCCAAGAGTACAAGTAGCAATTTGAACAAGGTTATATTTATTTTTTTCATTTAGTTTGTTTATGGCTCGATGGAGTTGACATGCCTAAGTATCAGCCCTTTTAACAAGGGCAATTGTCCGTGGAAAAAATGCCCTGTTTGCGGGACGACAGTAACCGGCATCGTTTGATTTTTGGCCCACGCCATGACATGATGAAGCTCTACAGTTTCATCGTCCTCTCCGTGAATGACCAATGTATCAAGAAGGTATTTTGAATCAATCGCAGGTGCGTTGAATCGAGATGAAGCCAGACCAATCAAGACAACTTTTTTTAAGTCTCGCGTATTTTTTATCAACTCCACTGCTCTACAAGTTACAGCAGCACCAAAGGAAAACCCCCCCAAACATATCTGTGCGCTAGGGGCAAGCTCTTGAATCACATTCAAAAGGTCGTCGGTCTCTCCATCGCCATTGTCAAATTGACCTTCACTTTGGCCAACTCCTCTAAAATTGAAACGAACCACAGTCCATCCAGCAGAGGCAAAAGCTCTAGACATCGTCTGAACAACTTTATTTTCCATTGTCCCTCCATGCAAGGGATGTGGATGACTCAAGATAGCAACACCTTTGGGCTGAGTACCTATTTCTAATCGTGGAGGATCTGTGATGGTTTCCAACAGTCCATTCTGAGTTTTTATAAGTTTTGTTTGTGCTCTGGAATTCAACCTTTTAACGTCCTATATCTTGTGGCAATAACAATCTTTGGACCTTCTGATTTGAAGTCAAGTGTCTTTCAACAATTTCATCAATGTCGCTTTCGTCCAAATACGTGTACCAAGTTTCTTCAGGATAAATAACCAAGACGGGTCCGCCTGCACATCGATCTAAACATCCTGCCTTGTTTATTCTCACACCACCTGGACCTGACAATCCGAGTTCTTTAACTTTATTTTTACAATGCTCAAAGCCTTCTCGTGCTTTATAAAGCGCACAAGATTGCTCACTTTCTTTTCTTTCATTTAAACAAAAAAAGACATGGTGTTTATAGTAGGCTGGATTGGACATGCTAATTCTTTATTGTTGAAAATTTACTTTTGATGTGCATACATTCTATTAATTCTTTGATCTGAAAGTCTAAACAAGATAAGTATAAAAACAATGTAAGGCCAAAACCAACAAACCCATTGGGTTAAACCAATAAATCTTGCATTTTTGCCCTGTTCCCAGATATGTATGCTTTGCGCTAAATACACATCGCTATTGATTCCATTGGCCAATAGCAAATGAATGCCAAGAACACCAAGTAATATGATTTGAGTTAACGTGGACCTTGCTTTTAATAAAAGCAAGGACATGCAGACGCCCAAAACAACTCCAATCAAAACGACCATCGAAAACCAAGAAAAAATATGTACAAGCCCAAACGTCAAAGTTGAAGATACCATCAAGACCGCTAAACCCATCATCGTTACTCCAAGGATCAACCAAAGTCGATGAACTAAGACAGGAACAATGCTGTAACTCAACAAAACAGGAACCATCAAGCCAGTCATGACACAAACAACTGACTCCATAAAGCTAAATTGGGTCTTCGTTGAATAATCAACGTTTAATAGTTTCTCAAAAGTTGTCCCTACCAATAATTCCGCTAGGCTAATTTTTGCCCTCCAAAAAATGTCTCCCATTAAAAAAGGGGTCGTTGGAGGATAAAAAATAGCCAAGGGCCAAACGCAAAGACATGCCAACGGTCCAACTGATTCCTTGATCAACCATCTAGACCTTATTTGATTCCAAGTATCTATCAGGTGATGTTTTTCAAAAAAGCATGCGATAGCAAAACCAATCAATGTTCCTAAAGCGTTCAAACATAAATCCACAGTCGACGGAACTCTTGAAGGGAGATACGTTTGTAATGACTCTAAGATTAATGATAAAAAAACACCAATTATCCAGTTGTAACTAAACAGCTTCTTATTTTTTTTATTGACTCTTAAATCAGCTAACGTGAGTACAAAACCAAATGGCACATAACCCAATAAATTTATGAAAACATCATTGGCCGTCCAATAAAGCGGCAAGGGTGCCCATAAAAACTCCCACGGACGAATATCCTGATTTCTCCATCCAGAAAACGGATACAAGCTGGCATAAATAATAACCGCAGCATACATCCAAGAAATTGGAGTAGCAGAGGTTTTAATTTTTTTCATTCCTAAATCTTTGATTTGTATTTTTTCACCAAACGGTTAATGAGCAAAAAGGCCACAACCACTAACAATAAAGTCCCCAACAGATTTTGAATAAACTCATTTAAATCAGTTGGCTTATTAACGACCAGTGCAACGATGAATACCATCAACACGACGGGTACTTCATTGAACCATCTAAACCAAATGTGCGAATGCTGACTTTTGTTGTTTTTTATCGTTCCTAATATTTTGTAACAATAAAAATGATATGCAAGAACCAAAACCACCAACCCCAATTTCACATTCATCCAACCTTGGCTGGTTGAGTAACCAATTCCATAATAAGCCCACAACATTATTCCAAGTAATACACTTGGCACCATCAAAATCGACATGAACCGTAAAAGTTTTTCGGCCATTAGGGTTAATCTTTCTTTGGTCCCTACTTCGCTTTCGCTCAACATTGCCAAGTTGACAAATATTCTTGGTAAATAAAATAATCCGGCAAACCAACTTGCAACAAAAATAATATGAAATGTTTTGATCCAAAGCAATCTGTTCTCCTAAGAAAGGTTGACCTTTATACTATAAGTATTAAATTACCCTTTCAGGGATTTATCCAATAACCTCTAGTCTACTTTCTGTTACAAATCAATGCTCTCTTGATACATAACTTTATTTTATGAATAATTTCAGCTCATTTCCCTCAACTCGCATGCGACGTCTTCGCCGCGATGACTTTACCCGGCGCTTGGTTCAGGAGAATTCTCTTACCCCAAATGACTTGATTTACCCCGTTTTTCTCCTTGATGGTGTAAATCAGTCCCAAGCCGTGAACTCCATGCCTGGCGTAGAAAGGCTTTCACTGGATTTGTTGTTTTACAAGGCTGAAGAATGCGTCAACCTTGGAATCCCTGTCATGGCCTTGTTCCCTGTTATTGAGCCCTCTCTTAAAACACCAGATGGTCTAGAAGCCTTGAATGAGAATGGCCTAGTACCAAGGGCTGTCCGCGAACTTAAGCGTCGCTTCCCCGAGCTTGGCATTATGACGGATGTTGCTCTTGACCCTTATACAAGTCATGGCCAAGACGGTTTATTAGATGAAACTGGCTATATCCTTAACGATAAAACAGTCACCATTCTTACTTCTCAAGCATTAATTCAAGCCAACGCGGGTGTTGATTTTGTTGCTCCAAGCGACATGATGGATGGAAGAATTGGATCAATAAGAGCTACTTTAGAGAAAAGTGGAAACATTCATACCAAAATCATGGCATACAGTGCAAAGTATGCAAGTGCTTTTTACGGTCCTTTTAGGGACGCTGTCGGCTCTTCTGCTAATCTTGGTAAAGGCAATAAAAAAGCATATCAGATGGATCCAAGTAACTCCAATGAGGCAATCCGAGAGGTTGCACTTGACTTGCAAGAAGGCGCTGATTTAGTGATGGTCAAACCAGGAATGCCTTACTTAGATATTGTACAAAAAGTCAAGGAGGCGTTTAAAGTTCCAACTTTCGTTTACCAAGTTTCTGGTGAATATGCAATGTTAATGGCGGCAGCTCAAAATGGCTGGCTTGATAAGAATGCAGTGATTTTAGAAACTCTTTTGGCATTTAAGCGCGCAGGCGCCGATGGAGTATTGAGCTATTTTTCAATCGAGGCGGCAAAGCTCCTTCAAAAAGAATAACTTTTATTGATCTTGTTCTAGTCACTCTTTTTCAAGAGCTTTTGCCTACGCGATTTAAAGATTCTTTTGGAAAAAATCCAGTGTTCTCTTCAGTGCCATCTGCGCTGACTCTTGGTGGAAGGCTCCACGATGATCACAATTAAATCCATGATCCGCCGCATATAAAAATACTTCGACATTTGGATGCTGGGCTTTGAAGGCATCTACAGTGTCCATCGTGATCCAGTGATCTTTTTCAGCAAAATGGGCCATTGTTGGGCATTTCGGCATTAAAGAAAGCGAAGGCTCAACGGTCATTCCTCCGCCATAATAAGGAACTGCTGCGTCTACCCCATTAATTTTTGCAGCTGCTCTCCAAGTTAATAACCCACCCCAACAATAGCCAACAACGCCTACCTTTAGCCCGTTGGTCTGAGTAATCGCCCAATCTACACTGGCCTGAATATCCTTTAACACGCCCTCTTCTGGAAGTGCTTCTACAGCACTTTTGAGTTCAACACCAGCCTTCATATCGTCCGGTGCATATCCCAAATCAACATCTTTTTTGATTCTTGAAAAAGTCGCAGGAGCAATTGCTAAATATCCTTGTTCTGCATAAGCATCTACAACTGCTTTGATATGAGCATTGAGACCGAAAATTTCTTGTAAAACAACTATACAGCCCTTTGTACCAACACTAGGGTAAGCTACGTAATTATCATTTTTAAACTGGTCTTTGGCTTCTATCTGAATTGTTTTTCCCATTTTTAATCCTTTAAAAATATTTTATAAATTGGTAACTTTAAATACAGCCTTACTGGCCATTAGATTTTTAAAGTATTTTATTTTATTTTCATTTTGAAGTCCAAATGCTTCAATCACTTTTAATTTCTTTTTTGTGGCTAGATTATAAAAATCATCAAATGTCGCAACCCTGATATTTGGTGTGTCATACCATTGAAAGGGTAAGTGTTTGGTCACTGGCATTCTGCCTTTTAAAACACTTAATCTATTTGGCCAATGTGCAAAATTAGGAAAAGTAACCAAACCAACTTTTCCAACCCTTGTTGTTTCAGTTAACATGGTCTCAGCATTTTTTATGTTTTGTAATGTGTCTATTTGAAGCACAACGTCAAATGACTGATCTTCAAAAAGATTTAATCCCTCTTCCAAATTCAATTGTAAAACATTTACTCCTCTTTTGATACAAGCCAATACATTTGCGTCATCAAGCTCAATACCATAACCTGAGCAATTCCGCTCTTTAATTAAATACTCAAGAAATAATCCGTCTCCACATCCAAGATCCAATACCCTTGATTTTAGAGGAACCATGCCTCCTATTATTTCTATATATTTTTTCAGACTCAATTTATTCTCACTAATTAATTTGCATAAAGTAGTTTCTTATTGCATTCATATATCTTTTATCGTCCAATAAAAAAGCATCATGTCCATTTGGTGCGCTGATGTTTAAATAGGTAACTTGCCTTTCGTTGTCCAATAGCGCCTTAACCAATTCTTGACTTCTATCCGACGAAAATCTCCAATCTGTTGTAAAACTTATGATCAGAAATTTGGCTTTTGTTTCTTTAAAAGCTTCACTCAAGTTTCCATTGTATTTTTTAGCTGGGTCAAAATAATCTAAGGCTCTTGTAATTAAAAGATATGTATTTGCATCAAAGTATTCAGAAAACTTATCTCCTTGATATCGCAGATAACTTTCAATTTCAAACTCTATATTTTGTGTTGTGTATAAATATTTTTGGTCTTTGATTTCATGCTTGTTTTGGACATCTCTTTTGAGTGCTCTCCCAAACTTTGTGTTCATCACATCATCACTCAAGTAGGTAATATGCCCAATCATTCTGGCTATTTTTAAACCTCTCTTTGGTATCACACCATATTTATAATAATTGCCATCATGAAAATCAGGATCTGTAACAATTGCTCGTCTAGCTACTTCATTAAATGCGATATTTTCTGCGTTTAAATTTGGTGCGCTAGCAATAACAATTGCGTTTTTCACTTTCTCTGGATATTGCAGTGTCCAAGACAAAACTTGCATACCACCTAAACTGCCACCCATAACCGCTAGCAAATTGTTGATGCCTAAACGACTAATCAATCTTTCTTGAGATTGGACCCAATCTTCGACAGTAACCACTGGAAAATCAGAACCGTATTTTTCATGGGTTTGAGGATTGATATGCATGGGTCCCGTCGACCCAAAACAAGATCCTAAATTATTGATACAAATTACAAAAAAATGATTTGTGTCAACAGGTTTATCTGGCCCAATCATATTTGACCACCAACCCTCACTGCCCTCTTGTCCTTCATAAACTCCCGAAACATGGTGCGAAGCATTTAATGCATGGCATATCAAAACTGCGTTTGACTTTTGCTCGTTCAATTCACCATAAGTTTCGTAAGCCAACTCGTAATTCTGCAACAAGGCGCCACTCTGCATACTCAACGGCGTATCAAAGGACATTTTTTCAGTTTGAGCTATTAAAATCATGGTAAACAATTGATTCGTGCATTCATTTGGTGGTTTTTAAACCGTTCAAATGTATTTAAACCTCTTAAATATTACTTAAGTATTATATGTTTCTGCTCTTTTATCCTTATTTTATACTTGAGCTTTCCACTCGATTTTTTAAAGCTGTCTTTATTCTGTGGTATTTACACACACTTTAACAAATAATCAAGTCTTATTTGCATCATCCTGACATCTTGATACATAATGATTTAGCAATTCTGTCGGCTACTTTGTTGATTTTTTTGCATGTTTGGTGATCGGATAGTTTCGTGCCCCCGTTTTTTTGTGACGTTGTGCCCTGGGACCCAATCGCTTTGTTTTTGTGTTTATAGGAGTCCCTTTCATGGGCAACAAGCTTTACGTGGGTAACCTGCCGTACTCGGTGCGAGACAGTGATTTGGAGCAGTCTTTTGGTCAATTTGGTGCAGTAACAAGTGCTAAAGTTATGATGGAGCGCGATACCGGACGCTCAAAAGGATTTGGATTTGTAGAAATGGCCAGTGATGCCGAAGCCTTAGCGGCTGTGGAAGGCATGAACGGTCAACCTCTTGGTGGACGTAGCTTAGTCGTTAACGAAGCACGTCCAATGGAGGCACGCCGCCCACCAAGATCTGGTGGCGGTGGATTTGGTGGAGGCGGTGGCGGCTACGGCGGCGGCGGTGGCGGCTACGGTGGCGGCGGCGGCGGTCGTCGTGAAGGTGGCGGCGGATATGGTGGTGGTCGTCGTGAAGGCGGTGGAAATGACGGTAATTTCCGTAGTCCATACGGATCATAATATCGCTAAAGATTCATCTTAGTAATCAAGCTCCCTGTTGTTCTATCAGGGAGCTTTTTTTATGGCTGTCGAGAAATGATACTTCCCTTTACACGACCCTTTAAGATCAAAGACTGCTGTATGTTATCGTAATTCATGGACATACCTTCGAAATAACTTTCTCCCTTCTTAATTTGAACAGGCAGATGCGTTTTAATAATTTCATCATCCATCATAAAGTCTAAATATTCACTTTTAAGTTCAAATATTGTCTTTTTTTTATTGTCGCTTTCTAAAAGTTTATCTTTAGTTAATATCACATTTCCAATCATTTGAAGTTCAGAGCCATCTGCATTTGAAATTGCACGACTTGAAGTTGCCGTAGTTTGATGTTGATTCAATGCCAAGACTTGCACCTGCGGTACTTCAATCTCTAGGGTTTCATTATCTGCAAAGTGCCTAGCTTTTTGTCCCAAAATCAAAGACTGTAACTGTCCATTTTTTCTATATGTTTTTACAGAAAAATTGTTCAATTCATAATCAATTTCATGTTTCTGTACAAGTCTTGTTTTATTCACTTCTATCTCTGGTGTATTCTTAATTAACCAATAAGACAACATGGCCAAAACACCCATTAAAATAACAGGTATGTATGCTAACCCTTTATCAACTATACGCCTGGTTGTCTTCAATCGACTGAGTTGATTCGAATGAGAACTCTCCAATTTACTCAAATTCATTTACGTACTTTTTTAAAAAAACTTCATAGAATCCATTGGCTTTTAAAATAATATCGCATACCTCTCGAACTGCGCCTTGCCCTGATAAGCACTGGGTCACAATGTCCACATTTTTTCTCACCTCTTGATGCGCGTTCGCAGGGGCAAAAGAAAGTCGTGCTTTTAATAACATGGGCAGATCCGGCCAGTCATCTCCCATCGATGCGACCACGCGCCAATCATGACCTAGACGCTTCATTAACTGCTCAGCCACTTCAACTTTATTGTGAACTCCGAGAAATACTTCCGTGAAGCCTAGGTCCGACAGTCTGGTTTTTAATGCTTCACTGCTTCTTCCCGATATGACTACTGGCTGAACTCCACTTTCCATCAAAAACTTTAACCCTTGACCATCTAAAGTATTGAATCTTTTTAAATTTTCACCGTGTTCGGAATAATAAATGCCACCATCGGTTAAAACGCCATCGACATCTAAAAGCAATAGTTTTATTGATTCCGCTTTTTTGTTAAAACTCAACATATTTATGCTTTAAATAACCTTGTTTTTCATCAAGTCATTGCTATTGACGGCACCAACTAACTTACCCTGAGAATTGACTACAAATACACTTGTTATTTTGTTAACTTCCATTAACTCAGCGGCCTCTACTGCCAAGGCATTTTCTTCTATGACCTTAGGGCCTCTTACCATGACATCCTGTGCTTTTAACTGTCTTAAATCGTTTCCCTTTTCCACCAGTCTACGCAAGTCGCCGTCTGTAAAAACACCCAATATTTTCATCTCTGCATCAACAATCGATGTTGCTCCTAACCCTTTGGTACTCATCTCTTTCATCATTTGCGTAAATAGTGTGCTCTCTTCTACATAAGGAAGTTCGCCGTTTTTGCGCATAATGTCTGAGACCAAAGTAAGTAACTTTCTACCCAAAGAACCACCGGGATGGGATCTTGCAAAATCAGTTTCTTTAAATCCTCTTGCGTCTAGCAATGACACTGCTAAAGCGTCTCCTATCGCCAATTGAACAGTCGTAGATGCAGTGGGTGCAAGGTTCAAAGGACATGCTTCTCTGTCAACACTACTTTGTAAAAACCAATCTGCATGTTTAAATAGTGTTGATTCCATGTTGCCTGATATTGCAATTATTTTTACACCAATTCTTTTCAAAACTGGCAATATCGACGTTAACTCTTCACTTTCTCCACTATTAGAAATAGCTAAAACGATATCTTCTTTCAAAATCATTCCTAGATCACCATGGCTTGCCTCTCCTGGGTGAACAAACATAGCCGGCGTTCCGGTAGAAGCTAAAGTGGCAGCAATTTTTTTACCTATATGGCCACTTTTGCCCATACCCATCACAACAACCCGACCTCTTATTGCCAAAATAGCCAAAACAGCTTCAATCCAATCTTTATTTATTTTCGATACAGCATTGGATAATTCTTGAGACTCAATGATTAAAGTGTTTTTTAACATTTTCTCAATTTGAGAATAAGAGGAGTTTTTTATCATTTCCATCTTTATTTTCCTATACAAAATTTAGAAAATATTTCACCTAATAAATCTTCTGTTGTAAATTCTCCTGTGATCTCTGCTAATGCGTTTTGTACCAATCTCAGTTCTTCTGCTATCAACTCTAAGTTCAAAATTTGATATTCAAGTATATCAATTGCTGCCATTAAATGGTGTTTTACCTTACTAATCGAGTCTAAGTGTCTTGTCCTTGCGATATAAACATTCTCACCACTATCTTGTGACCAGCCTATTACTTTTAATATTTTCTCCCTTAGTTGCTCTACGCTTTCCTTATTTTTTGTGCTGATGACCAAAGAATCAACATCATAATACTTTTCTATTTCAGCTTTGTACTCATCTATTTTTCCTTGATTTTCCATCAAATCTGATTTGTTCAAAATATGAAGTATCACTGAGTTTTTATTGCGATGATCATCTATCTTTTTTAGTATTTCAATATTGTTATTTTTATATGTTTCTATCGTACTTTTGGTGAGATCGTGTACAAAAATAATTAGCTCAGCAACAATAATTTCCTTCCATGCTTTTTCTATGCCTATCTTTTCCACTAAATCAATTTCAACACTTTGATTTAAATTGATACCAGCTGTATCAATCAAATTTAATGGAATACCGCCCATTTGTAGGCTTTGTTTGACAATATCCCTAGTTGTACCTTCAATGCTTGTAACAATTGAAACTTCTTCATTGCATAGCTCATTCATGATCGAGCTTTTACCGGCATTTGGCTGTCCTGAAATTACCGTATTCACACCATCTCTTAGCAAAAGACCATTTCTCGTTTTACTCAACAGCTTACTTGTAATTTCTATTTGACTATTTATATTTTGTTTTATTTTGAAGATTTCTATTTCACCGATTTCTTCTTCAGGGAAATCAATGTGTGCCTCTAAAAATACTCTTGTACGTGTTATTTCTTCGAGTAGTTTTTTAATTTCTTTAGAAAACTCTCCGGACAATGACCTTGATGCACCTAGTGAGGCTTGTTCTGTACTGGCGTCTATCAAATCACTGATCGCTTCTGCTTGTAACAAATCAATTTTGTTATTGTAAAAAGCCCTTTCACTGAATTCGCCAGGTCGTGCCACTCTTAGGTAAGGCAATACCTCTAATTCTTTATTATGACTCTTATAAAGAGTTTTACTTATTTTTAAACAATAATTAATTATTCTTTGTAGAACAATAGGCCCGCCATGGCCTTGGATTTCTAAAATGTCTTCCCCCGTATAACTGTGGGGTCCACAAAAATATATCAAGATTACTTCATCTATCAGTTGTCCATCCGTGTCTTTTAATTTTACGAATTTAACTTTTCTATCTTCTAATAAGGTTGGCGAAATACATCTGATAAATGCTTTTAATTGACCGCCGCTTATCCTTACTATTCCTACAGCGCCCTTTCCTGGCGCAGAAGAAATAGCAATGATAGGATCAGTGCGATTGTGCATCCGTCATTCTTTAATTATTTACACCTAGCTTTTTATTGATTAACCATTGCTGTGAAATCGATAAGATATTGTTCGTTAACCAATAAAGAACTAAGCCAGACGGAAAGAAAAAGAACATGACACTGAATGCAAGCGGCATTATCCACATCATTTTTGCTTGAATCGGATCTGGTGGCGTTGGATTAAGCCAAGTTTGCAGCAATGAGGTCAATGTCATTAAAAGAGGCAAAATGAAGTAGGGGTCTGGGGTTGACAAGTCTTTTATCCAACCAATCCAGGGCGTATTTCTCATTTCTACTGTAGACAAGAGCACCCAATAAAGTGCAATAAAGACAGGTATTTGAACCATGATTGGCAAACAGCCCCCCATCGGATTTACTTTTTCTTCTTTGTAAATCTTCATCATCTCCATTTGTATTTGCTGCGGCTTGTCTTTTAATCTTTCGCGCATTTCCATAATTTTCGGATTGATGGCTTTCATTTTTGCCATGCTCTTGTAAGCTTGAGCATTCAACCAAAAAAATGCTATTTTCAGTAGGACAACCAAAGCAACAATGGACCAACCCCAATTACCTAAGTTGGCATTTATTTTGTACAAAAGCCAATAGAGGGGCTTAGCTAGGATAGTAAGCCATCCATAGTCCTTGACCAACTCCAATCCTGGATATATATTTTCTAAGTTTTTTTCTTCTTGTGGGCCTGTATAAAATCTTGTTTCAGATTCGATTTTTTCACCAGGCTGTAAAGTCTTGATATCACTTATCATCCCAACTGAATATAAGTTATTATCAATCTTTTTTGTATATATTTCTCTTTGTCTCTCGTCATTGAAAATCCAAGCGCTTGCATAATAGTGCTGGACCATCGCTACATAACCATAATTTGATTTGTTTTGAATACTTACTTTATCTTTTTCAATTTCACTAAATTCTATTTTTTCATATTTCTTTTCTTGCGTATAAATCGCTGGTCCTGTAAATGTTGAGTAAAAAGAAGACTCCCCTTCAGGTTTGTTTCCATCTCGTATGATTTGTACATACAATTTTGGCGAAACGGTTTCTTTCGTTTGATTTATAACTGTATGTTTTATGTCTACGTAATACTGATCTGCTGCTAGTGTGAATGTCTTAATGAGTTTTATACCATTCTCAAGATCTGTCGAGAACTCAATAATTTGTTCATCATTTGTATTTTCAGACGATTTATTTTTCGTCATGATCATTGCGGTTTTATGGTTCGGAAACGATACATTTCCTTCTGCACCAATCAATCCACTTTGAGCTATATATATTCTTTGCTTTGATTGATCCAACAATGAAATTGGTTCATTGTTGTTCTTAACATCTGTTTGACTCAAAAACCTGCTTTTTGTAATTGACCCCCCGTCTGAACTAATGGTTATTTCTAGATTCTTATTCTTTAATACATAAGTATCTTTCTTCTGACTGGGGGAGTTATCAACCTTGTTGACCAGGTCAATTTTGTTGGTTCCAGTATCGCTTTTACTGATGGGTATTTCTGTTTCTGTATTTGAGTTATTTTTTGTAATTGCGGCGTTTGGTGAAGCTATGTTCTCTTTTTGTGGAAAAAACATTGGTTTTTTTCCGTTAAAAACTTGCCACTGATCCCACAATAAAACCATTGAGAAGCCGAATATCACCCAAAGAATTGTTCTTTTAATATCGTTCATTTTTTACTTTATGTTTTTTTGGTACAAAATCTATCCCACCCTTATTGAAAGGATGACAGCGACATAGTCGTTTTATTGTTAAATAGGACCCTTTGGTCGCGCCATGTTCTTCGATTGCCTCGATGGAATAAGCCGAGCAAGAAGGATAAAAGCGACAAGAAGCAGTTAAAAATGGCCTGATAAGCCACCTGTAAAAATAAACAATTGCTAAAGGTATGTATTTGATCATTTGCTTAACATTTTTTCAAATAATACGATTAAATCATTTCTAATTATTTCTTTGATGACATCTGAGTCTGCGCTTTTTGTATGAGTATTTTTTATTTCCTTATGTAGTCTTATTACATAAGCTTTATCATTTGAAAGCCTCGTTTGTTGTGAAACGATTGACCTAATTTGTCTTTTGATTGAATTTCTCGTTACTGCTCTTTTGGCACACCTTTTAGGCACCAGAGCACCAAACAAGATGTTTTTCAAAGGGTCTTGATTACCATTTACATGGTCGACAAGATGCCTCTCGCAGGAATGTAGAGAAAAGTAAACTGTGCGAGAACTTTTTTCACCAGACAAAACAATCTGAAAATCTTTCCATGTTTTCAGACTGTTCATTTACAAATGCAGGCCGCCTATTAGACGGCCAAGCGCTTGCGTCCCTTTGCGCGACGAGCATTGATCACTGCTCTACCGCCACGTGTTTTCATTCTGACTAAAAAACCATGGGTTCTTGCACGTTTTGTTTTTGATGGTTGATACGTTCTTTTCATTTTTTAAGCCCAGTATTAATGACTTCCCAATCAGGGAAACCTTGTATTATCGCAAAAATTTTCCCTTTTGTAACCCTTTTTTTGTTGCATTTAACAACTCTTGTGAGCTAATGCTTTAGTAGTATTTGGTTGTGCTTCTATCCAACTCTATTTTTCTGTGGATAATTTATTAATAAACCCTTAAAAAAACACGGTAAACTACAGTCTATCCACAGATATTAAAACAATGACATTGGGCGCTTCTTCATCTTCTGACTCAAGAGACTTTGAGTTTGATTCAAACTCAACTTTATGGCAATTGTGTCTAGAACATCTTGCCAACGAGTTACCTGAACAGCAATTCAATACTTGGATCAAACCACTAAAAGCTGACGTTGCACTAGATGGAAGCAAAATAATTGTTTGGGTTGCCAATCGTTTTAAACTCGATTGGATCCGCGCTCAATATTATCAAAAACTCAGCTCTCTTTTAGAGCAACTTAATGGTCAACCGATCAAATTGGAGCTGTCTCTTTCTGCAAAGGACATTCCTCAAAACCACTTTAAACCAGCTACAAAGCCAGAGTTTGATCTACCTGTTGAAAGCAGAGGAATCCAAGAGGATTTCCAAGTCAATGGGCACAAATCCAGGTTAAACACAGCCCTTACTTTTGAAAACCTTGTTGAAGGCACCGCCAATAGGATGGCCAGAGCGGCGGCAATGCATGTAGCGACCATCCCTGGACAACTTTACAATCCACTTTTTATATACGGGGGCGTTGGTCTTGGTAAAACCCACTTGATTCACGCTGTTGGCAATAAACTTCTAGCGGACCAACCCGACGCGAAAGTTTTGTACATCCATGCAGAACAATTTGTATCTGATGTCGTCAAAGCCTATCAAAGAAAAACATTTGATGAGTTTAAACACCACTACCACTCTTTGGATCTTCTGCTGATCGATGATGTCCAGTTTTTCGCCAACAAGGACCGTACACAAGAGGAGTTTTTCAATGCCTTTGAGGCCTTACTCGCCAAAAAATCGCATATTGTGATGACCAGTGATACGTATCCTAAAGGCCTCAATGACATACACGAAAGGCTGGTCTCCCGATTTGATTCTGGTCTGACTGTCGCAATTGAACCGCCTGAACTAGAGATGCGTGTAGCAATCTTGATGAGCAAAGCTAGAAACGAGGGAACAGAAATGCCCGAGGAGGTTGCTTTTTTTGTTGCAAAGAATGTTCGCTCAAATGTACGTGAACTTGAAGGTGCTTTAAGGAAAATTTTGGCCTATTCAAGGTTCAATCAAAAAGAAATTAATATTCAACTTGCGCGGGATGCTTTAAGAGACTTGTTATCTATCCAGAATAGACAAATTTCAGTTGAAAACATACAAAAAACAGTTGCAGACTATTACAAAATTAAAGTTGCAGATATGTATTCTAAGAAGCGCCCGGCTTCAATTGCAAAGCCTCGCCAAATTGCTATGTATCTCGCAAAAGAACTTACTCAAAAAAGCTTGCCTGAAATAGGCGAGCTTTTTGGTGGACGTGATCACACAACGGTACTACATGCTGTCAGAAAAATTGGTTCTGAACGGCAGCAGCTGAATGATCTGAACCAACAACTTCATGTTTTAGAGCAAACCTTAAAAGGATAAGGCTGTGAATATAAAAAGAACAACTGCCTACTTATCAACAGCCATTTCGAAAATTCAAAAGTTATTCAACTAAACCCGTCATATTAAATGTGCCAATTTTCTGTGTTAAACATTCGCCAAGCTATTGATTCTTCTAAAATTTGTGGGCTTATCCACAGAAAAGTCACTTGCTTATCTACTACTACTATTTATTATTAATACATTAAGAGGTTAATGTGATCATATTAAAAACAACTCAAGAAAAAATTCTTTCCATCCTTCAATCGGTCAGTGGGATCGTTGAACGCAGACACACGATGCCCATTTTGGCGAACATTCTTATTCAAAAAATTGGAAATAATGTTCACTTTATGACAAGTGACCTAGAAATACAAATAAAAACTTCAAGTGCTTTCAATGGCGTAGAAGGAGACTTTTCAACAACCATTGGCGCGCGAAAAGTTATTGATATCTTGCGTTCTATAGATTCTGATCAAAATGTTTCTATCGAATCCAATAAAGACAAAGTTGTTTTAAAAGGAGGTAAAAGTCGTTTTACTTTACAAACAATGCCTGCTGAGGACTTTCCAAGTTTGAAAGAAACATCTCCATTTGGAGCTAGTTTTACCCTGTCTCAAAAGACACTTAAGCAGTTAATGAACCAAGTCTCATTTTCGATGGCTGTTCATGACATTCGCTATTATTTAAATGGTATTTTATTTGTTGTTGAAAACAATGAACTTCGTTTAGTCGCAACTGATGGACACCGCTTGGCTTATTCAAGTTCAAAATTAGAAAGCGAAATTCCTAAGCAAGAAGTTATTCTTCCTAGAAAAACTGTCCTTGAGCTGTCAAGACTTCTTCACGACAACGATGAAACTATTTCCATAAGCTTTGCCATGAACCAAGCCAAGTTTATTTTCAACGAGATAGAGTTTGTGTCTAAGCTTGTTGAAGGAAAGTTTCCAGATTACAACCGCGTTATACCTAAAAAACAAAACAACACCGTTTTAATTGATAGGGTTAGCTTACTTTCTTGTCTTCAGCGTACAGCGATTTTGACCAGCGATAAGTTCAAAGGTGTTCGAATCAATATTGAACCCAATGTTTTGAAGGTCACGTCCACCAATGCTGAACAAGAAGAGGCATCTGATGAAATTGAAATAGACTACAGTGGTGAAAAAATAGAGATAGGTTTCAATGTTACTTATCTAATTGATGTTTTACTGAACATGCAACAGAAATCTATTTGTTTTGATTTACCTGATTCAAGCAGCTCTGCTTTGATTACTATTCCTGAAGATGCTTCTTTTAAGTATGTTGTGATGCCAATGAGAATTTAATTATTTATTTGCATCACTTGAGAAAAATTTATGACTGAAAACAACGATAACCTAAATTCAACCGATCATCCAGATTTATATGGCGAAGGATCTATTCAAATTTTAGAGGGTTTAGAAGCTGTCAGAAAACGTCCTGGTATGTACATTGGTGATACATCCGATGGAACAGGATTGCATCACTTGGTTTTTGAAGTGGTTGATAATTCAATCGATGAAGCGCTTGCTGGGCACTGCGATGATATTGTTGTCACAATTCATACCGACAACTCTATCAGCGTGACTGATAACGGTCGAGGTATTCCAACAGGCGTTAAATTGGACGACAAGCACGAGCCTAAACGAAGTGCTGCAGAAATTGCGTTGACCGAGTTGCATGCAGGCGGTAAATTTAATCAAAACAGCTATAAAGTCTCTGGTGGTTTACATGGGGTTGGAGTTTCTTGCGTAAATGCATTGTCCAAATGGCTTCGTTTAATTGTCAGACGCGATGGCAGTGTCTTCAATTTAGAGTTTGCCAAAGGTGTTGTACAGAATAGGATTGTTCAAGTCCAAGATGGTGTTGAAGTTTCACCTATGAAAGTCATGGGTGCAACAGAAAAAAGGGGAACAGAAGTTCACTTTTTGCCTGATACAGAAATTTTCACCCAAAACACTGATTTCCATTACGAAATTTTAAGTAAGCGCTTAAGAGAATTGAGTTTTCTTAACAACGGCGTGAGAATTCGTCTGATCGATGAGCGCTTTGGAAAAGAAGACGATTTTTCAGGTGCCGGTGGCGTGCAAGGTTTTGTTGAGTTTATCAACTCTGGAAAAAAAGTTTTGCACCCAACTGTTTTTTATGCAACGGGTGAGCGACCTGCTGAGTCCTATGGTGGTATACCAGGGACTCATATCGGTGTTGAAGTTTCAATGCAGTGGAACGACGGTTATAGCGAGAACGTCTTATGCTTTACCAACAACATCCCTCAAAGAGATGGAGGGACTCATCTGACGGGTCTTCGTGCTGCAATGACCCGTGTGATCAATAAGTACATTGATGAGCACGAGTTTGCAAAGAAAGCGAAGGTTGAGGTCACTGGTGACGACATGCGTGAAGGTTTGTGCTGTGTTATGTCAGTCAAAGTGCCTGAGCCAAAATTCAGCAGTCAAACCAAAGACAAGTTGGTTTCAAGTGAAGTCAGAGCGCCGGTTGAGGATATTGTTGCAAAAGCTTTAGGTGATTATTTGCAAGAGCGACCCAATGATGCAAAGATCATTTGCGGGAAAATTGTTGATGCAGCCCGTGCCAGAGAAGCAGCGAGAAAAGCGCGAGAGATGACCAGAAGAAAAGGTGTTCTTGACGGAATGGGTTTACCAGGTAAGCTTGCAGATTGTCAGGAAAAGGATCCTGCACTTTGTGAGATTTACATTGTTGAGGGAGACTCCGCAGGAGGATCTGCCAAGCAAGGTCGTGACCGTAAGTTTCAAGCCATCTTACCCTTGCGTGGAAAAATTCTCAATGTCGAAAAAGCAAGGTACGAGAAACTTTTAACTAGCAACGAAATTCTTACCTTGATAACTGCATTGGGTACAGGTATTGGAAAAGCCTCTTCTGAATCCGGGAAGTCTGCAACGGATGATTTTAATGTTGATAAGCTTCGATATCATCGTATCATCATCATGACTGACGCTGACGTTGATGGAGCGCATATTCGTACCCTCTTGTTAACGTTCTTTTACAGGCAAATGCCCGAACTGGTTGAGAGAGGGCATATTTACATTGCTCAACCACCCTTGTACAAAGTCAAAGTTGGAAAAGAGGAGCAATATTTAAAAGATGCTCCAGCATTGGATGTGTTTTTGTTAAAGGTTGCTCTAAAGGATGCCGCTCTTACAACCGGTGGCGATGATCCCCAGATCATCACCGGTGAAACATTAGAGGCTTTGGCAAGTAAACATCAAATCGCTGAATCTGTTATTCACCGCTTGAGTGGTTTTATGGATGCCGAGGCTTTGCGAGCCATTGCTGATGGTGTTATGGTTCAGCTGGACTCCCTTGAACAAGCTCAATCCTCAGCAGCACTTTTACAAGTCAAGTTGCGAGAACTTGGGAGTGGTGCTGAAGTGAGCGGTGAGTTCGATATCAGAAGCGACAAGCCAATTCTACGAATCAGTCGTCGCCACCACGGGAATGTTAAAAGTAGCATCATTACGCAAGATTTTGTTCACGGTGCGGATTACGCCGCCTTGAATGAAGCGGCCCAAACCTTTAAATCATTGGTCCAATCTGGTGCGAAGATCACACGTGGTGAGGGCGATAAGCAGAAAGAAGAAAAAGTTTCTGATTTCCGTCAAGCCATGCGATGGTTAATCTCTCAAGCTGAGCATGTCACTTCTAGGCAGCGCTACAAAGGTTTGGGTGAAATGAACCCATCACAATTGTGGGAAACAACCATGGACCCAACGGTACGCCGCTTGCTCAGGGTTCAAATCGATGATGCAATTGAAGCGGACCGAGTTTTCACCATGTTGATGGGAGATGAGGTTGAGCCTAGGCGTATCTTTATCGAGTCCAATGCTTTAAGAGCGGCCAATATTGATATCTGATTTTCTTGCCCTGTTACATCAGTTTCGAAGGTTCTTTCGTCTTTAGCAGAAACTCACCGCTTTGGTATTCTTTGATCGTTGCGATAATTTCTTCTCTTGTATTCATGACAAAAGGGCCGTACTGCTCGATGGCTTCATTCAAGGGCTCTCCAGCAACCAAAATCGCTTTTGCCTTGAGTTTGCTATAAGCTTGTAAGACGTCACCCTTGTTGTCCAAGATGGCCATATGACCTTCAGTGACCGTTATGCTGGCATGCTCATTGCCAATCTCGATCGATCCTTCATACACATACAAGAATGCGTTTTTAGAGCGCGGTAGCGAATAGACGAATTCAGTCTTGTGCTCTTGAGTGTTTTGAAAGTGAAGATCTAAAAACTGCGGGTAGGTATAAGGTTTTTGCACGGCTCCTTTGATGTTTTCATATTCTCCAGCTATGACTTTGATCAGCAGGCCTGGTTTTTGTACGTTGGGTATGTCTTGAGCTTTAAAGTCTTTATAGCTTGGTGGGCTCATTTTGAGGTGAGACGGTAAATTAAGCCAAAGTTGAAAGCCTTTCATTGCGCCGTTTTCTTGTTCTGGCATTTCACTGTGTATCACACCTCGAGCGGCAGTCATCCATTGAACGCCACCATTTTCTAACAAGCCTTCATTGCCTGCACTGTCTTTGTGACGTAACTTACCCTCAAGCATGTACGTGACCGTTTCAAATCCACGATGTGGATGACTCGGAAATCCACCGACGTAGTCTTCTGCTTCATCACTTCCAAAGGCGTCTAGCATCAAAAAGGGATCGAGTCTCTTTTGCAAGTCTTGGGTTAACAAGCGTGTTAGCTTCACGCCATCTCCATCGGAAGTTTTTTGCCCTTTGATCAGATGTTCTACTTGACGTGTTTGCATTTTTATTTTGATACGATCAGGCAAGCATTTGTCCCACCGAACGCAAATGAATTGCTCATCACGTGTTGCAGTTGAGAGATCTTTTGATTTTCAGCCGTCACCAAATGGAGGTGAATGTCTTCGTCTTTTTCATGCTCAATGGAGTTGATCGGTAACTGATTGTTATCCAGTGCGCTGATGCTTGTGAGAAGTTCGATTGCACCACTAGCGCCTAGCAAATGGCCATGTAGCGATTTCGTTGAGCTCACAAGAATATTTGCACCACCAAAAACGCTTTCTATCGATGAGGCCTCTGTCATGTCACCAATTTGTGTACCTGTTGCATGTGCATTGATGTATTTCATATCGCTGGCCATCAACTGAGCATCTTTTAGACAGGCGGTCATGACTTTTCGTTGCGTAGACGTTTGAGGATGGGTCATATGATGGCCATCACAATTTGTTGAGTAACCACTCAAAAAATACTTTTTGCCGACTCTTTTGTTCTCTTTTTCAAGAACAAACACCGCTGCACCCTCTCCCAGCGCAAATCCAGTTCTATTTTTTGAGAAAGGTACATGATTAGAAATCTGCCCATTCTTAACTGTAGCGAGTACTCTTAAACCATGCCACGCCATCAACACACCAGGTGTCAGCATGGATTCGCTACCCCCCACAATGGCGACATCAAGCCAACCTCCGCGTATGGCTCTCATGGCCTCTCTGATAGCAATACTTGATGAAGCACAAGCGCGTCCTAGCTCTCATAGTGCACCTATTGTAAATCCTTTTTTCCATTTGACTTCTTAACATCGAATGCTTTTAACAACAGCTAAGGGTTAGATGGTGACTCTCGTGCTTGTCTTTTGGTGCTTGTTTTTATCTACACTGCTAAAATCAGTTTTATTTCTAAAGCCATTCATATCGTTGGTGCCGCGACGCGATTTTTTCGCTTAGAACAAACTGCTTTTTAAGTTGACATGGACTATCCTAAATCTTTTGACGTTATCGTGGTTGGCGGTGGCCATGCGGGCACTGAGGCTGCCTTGGCCAGCGCGCGCATGGGTTGTCAAACCCTGTTGCTCACGCACAATATCGAGACACTAGGCCAAATGAGTTGCAATCCCTCGATTGGAGGAATTGGCAAAGGTCATTTGGTCAAGGAGGTTGATGCCATGGGTGGCGCCATGGCCTTGTCGACAGATTTGGCCGGCATACAGTTCAGAATCTTGAACAGTTCCAAGGGCCCTGCCGTTCGAGCAACACGAGCTCAAGCAGACCGAATTCTCTACAAGGCAGCGATACGCGGACTTCTTGAAAACCAAGAGAACCTGTATATTTTTCAGCAATCGGTTGACGATCTGATGGTGCAAGGCACACGAGTTGTGGGTGCGGTGACACAGTCGGGCATTCGTTTCAATGGTAAAACGGTGGTCTTGACGGCCGGAACATTCTTGAATGGAAAAATACATGTTGGCTTGAGCAATTATGCTGCCGGTCGAGCTGGAGATCCTCCAGCTCTTTCCTTGAGCGAGCGACTAAAAGAATTGAAGTTGCCACAAAAAAGGCTAAAAACAGGAACCCCGCCACGCATCGACGGTCGAACGATTGATTACGCTAAGTGCACCGAGCAAGCGGGCGATGGTATGCCTGGTGGCTTGCCAGGAAACGTCCCGGTGTTCAGTTTCATGGGTCAACACATCGTTCATCCTCAACAAATTTCATGTTGGGTGACGCACACCAATGAAAAAACCCACAACATCATCCGCTCTGGTTTTGATCGAAGTCCGATGTTCACCGGAAAAATTGAAGGCGTCGGACCTCGGTATTGTCCCAGTGTAGAAGACAAGATCAATCGTTTCGCTGACAAGACGAGCCACCAAATTTTCTTAGAGCCCGAAGGTCTCACGACGCATGAGGTGTATCCCAACGGCATCAGTACCAGTCTTCCGTTTGATATTCAATATGATCTTGTCAGATCCATGGCTGGTTTAGAGAATGCGCATATTTTGAGGCCAGGCTATGCCATTGAATACGACTACTTTGACCCCAGAGAACTTTTGACCAGTTTTGAGACGCGATCCATCGAGGGTTTGTTTTTTGCCGGTCAAATCAATGGAACAACGGGTTACGAGGAGGCTGCGGCTCAAGGTTTGTATGCGGGCATCAACGCAGCCTTGAAAGCAAAAGACCAAGCGGCCTGGACACCCAAGCGTGACGAGGCTTATTTGGGTGTCTTGATTGATGACTTGATCACCAAGGGCGTGACCGAGCCCTACAGAATGTTCACCTCTCGAGCCGAATACAGGCTTCAGTTAAGAGAAGACAATGCCGACGCCAGGTTGACCCAACAGGCCAGGGCCTTGGGCTTGGTGGATGACAAAAGATGGCAAGCTTTTGAGCTTAAGCAGGAGGCTGTTTCACGTGAAACACAAAGACTTCGTACACAATGGATCAACCCCAAGAACATTGAGCGACAAGCGTGTGAGCGTGTTTTAGGGCACATGATTGAACGAGAGTACAATTTGGCCGACCTGCTGCGTCGCCCAGGGGTGATGTATGCCGATGTGGTTTCATTGGATGCGGATCGATTCACCAGTCAAGAGCTGCAGGCCTTGCAAAGCCTAGACCGGCAGGCCGTTATTGAACAAATAGAAATCACAGCAAAATATGCCGGCTACATTGATCGGCAGCAAGAGGAAGTCCGTCGAGCAAGTCATTTTGAAACGCTCTTGTTGCCAACCAACCTAGATTACGCCTTGATCACGGCCTTGAGTTTTGAGGTTCGTCAAAAACTGCAAACCCAAAGACCTCAGACACTGGGTCAGGCATCGAGAATCTCAGGCGTCACGCCCGCTGCAATCTCTCTTTTGTTGATCCATTTGAAGCGGCAAAGGTACCGGGGCTTTGAAGACAGCAAAGCGCTAGAAGAGTTGACAAGTTCGGTGCCATGATCCTTTGTCGAACACAAATCGAATGACTTTTTTCAATCGGTTGGGCGAAAACGGTGAGCGGCTTGCACGCGGCGCGAGCGAGTTGGGTTTGCGTTTGAGTGTTATGCAGTTGGAACAATTGGCTCAGTACGCACTTCTTTTGCAAAAATGGTCGGCGGTCTATAACTTGACGGCCAACAAGTCCCTCTCTCAAATCGTGAGCCTGCACTTGCTGGACTCTTTGGCTGTCGTCAAGCCATTGCTTCGAGAGTTGCCATCGGTTCAAAGCGTTTTGGATGTGGGCTCGGGTGCTGGCTTGCCGGGCGTCGTCTTGTCGATCACGATACCCGACGTGCAAGTCCATTGCATAGATGCCGTAGCCAAAAAAGCGGCCTTTATCAATCAAATTGCCATCAGCTTGGGTCTTGGTAACCTGCATGCTCACCACACAAGGGTCGAGGCATTGGAGGGTCATTTCGATCTCATTACCTCAAGGGCTTTTGCCTCTTTAACGGATTTTGTGACCTTGACGCAAAAGAATTTGCCTGAAGCGGGCCTTTGGTTGGCCATGAAAGGCAAGGAGAGCGGAGCTATAGAAGCACCCTTGCCAAGCGGCGTAGAGGTGTTTCACGTGGAACACCTGCAAGTGCCCGATTTAGACGCTGCGAGAAGCATCGTTTGGCTAAAAAAACACCAGCCCTAAAGCCTTTGTGTGGTTTGAGAGCGTGTTTCACGTGAAACAGTTCGCATAATCTTGGGTGTCTTGAGCGTGGCCTTTAGAAATCCCTAAGGAATACAGTTAAACTCGTCGGCTTCGGTCGAAGAAAGATAAAAAGGGTTGGGTTACGTTCATGCCGGTAAAGGACTATGCTTCGTTT
>CAIMNS010000220.1 GCA_903842945.1 uncultured Burkholderiales bacterium | reverse complement strand
TCGGTTCGACCGCCAACTTCGATGATCTCAAAGAGCGTGGTCAAACAAAAGTGGTGATCCACAGCGTGCTCGCGTTGAAGCAACAAATCAAAACGACGAAACAAGTGCTCAAGCCGCAAATAAGTGCGGACGCGCTCGTTAAAGGGATGTTCAAAGAGGATCACAAGTTTAAATAAAAATCTATCCTCAAATCATACTCGGGACTGGGCGGATTTTAATGAATTCAACCAGAAATTTATCATCGAGCCCAAAGTTGTACAAAGCCTGAACAAAGATCCCTTGGCTTGAGAGCTTTCATCGTTGCGCTACTTTGAGCCAAGGCGATGATGGTCGTCAGTCGCCTTGGCTTTTTGAATCTGTCGGGCTCTCGGGGCTCGGTCCGGTTGCGATGGCGTAAAGTCCCTTGACAAGGTCTCTCAACTCATCCAAGCTTCGATGATCGTTTTGAATGACCCAGTCAGCAACTTGAAGGCGCTCACGCCGCGTGGCTTGAGAGCGAATGATGCTTTGAATTTGCTCAAGGCCAAGCGAGCTCCTGGCCTGCACCCTTTTGATTTGGGTGTCCTCTGAGCAATCAATCACCAACACCTTGTCCACTTGAGAGATCCATTTTTTGGATTCGACCAAGAGGGGAATGTCGTGGACCAAGACCTGAGCACCTGAGGCCTTGGCTTCTTGCACGAGGCGTTCTGAGGTCTGAGCAATCAAGGGGTGAAGGATGCTTTCGAGCAAGGTTTTTTTCAAGGGGTCAGAAAAAATCAGCTCACGCATGGCATCTCGATGAAGGGCCCCATCAGGGGTGATCAAGTCAGGGCCAAAGGCCAAACGGATGGCCTCGATTGCCTCGCCCTTGGGGGCGGTCAAGGACCTGGAGACCTGGTCAGCGTCGATCAAGGTGGCGCCCAAGTCTTGCCACATTTTGGCAACGGTGCTCTTGCCGCTTCCAATGCCACCGGTCAGGCCAATGTGAATCATGTTAAATTTGTACAAGGGTGAGGTAGGGGAGCTCTTTGTCCAAGAACTTGGGTATTGAAGAAGCATTTTAAGGCACTAATTGTTCAGTGCCAACAACTCAAGAACCTGATGGGGGCCGATGATCAGCAAGGTGAATGCGCCCAAAATCAAGAACGGCCCAAATGCAATGGGCTCATGGATGTCCAAGTCTTTGGAGACTTTAAGCCGCCAAAGTCCAACAACAGCACCACTGGTGCTGGCCAAAAGGACCAGGGGGATCAAACTCATAGGGCCCATCCATGCGCCCAAGAGCGCCAAGAGTTTCATATCCCCTTGGCCCAAACCCTCCCGAGAGCTGAGCAAGAGGTAGATGTTGGCGACCAACCAAAAGCTCATGTAACCGATGACAGCGCCCAAGAGGGATGCCTTGGGCGAGAGGCCTAAAAGTCCAACATGCGCGCTCAAGAGCCCAAGCCATAAAAAGGGCTGGGTGATGGCGTCAGGCAGCAGTTGGTGTTCCCAATCGATTTGCGCCAGGCAAATCAATGCGCTGCCCAGCATGGCCCACAAAAGGGCGCTTGCCAATTGCGACAGAAAAAGCGCTGGAGCAAGATCGCTTTGACCCAAAAGGCTCAGCACTTGAAACTTGAACGCACAAAACACCCACCAGGCACAGACCATGAGCTCTGTCTTCCAGTACCTGGGCGATATGGCTTGTGCGCAAAAGGCGCACCGACCCTTGAGCCAGAAGAAACTGAACACGGGGATCAAATGCTGAGGGCGCAAGGGGTGCAAGCAACTTGGGCAGTGCGACCGAGGTTGCATCAAGCTCAAGGAGGGGCAAGGGTCACTAGGCGTGTCCTCTTGCATGAGCATCTGGGGGATGCGCAAAATCACCACATTGCAAAAACTGCCCACCAGCAGCCCTAGCATGGCGGCCAAAAGAGCCCCATCCAGTGAAACAACGATGGAGGAGGGGATTGAAAAACTCATGCGTTTTTTTCAGCCCATGGGCTTCTTGCAAGGAAGGCCGCATGTTGTCGGTCCAAAAGTGAGGCCAAATCCGCATCGCTCCACTGCAGCAACTCGCACAAGCGTTGAACGATCCATTTGGCCTCTTTAGGGTTCACAACCTCTGGGATGATCAACAGGCCTTCAAGCGTGCGATCGATCACGTCCGACTCGGTGATGTTCAAGCTGCCCATCATGTTCAAGGACGGTTGGTAGAGCATTTGCGCCATGTCCTCACAAAGATCGTAGCGCTCCAAAACGACCGCAAAGGGCTCGCTGGCTTTGGCGTAAGGACGCGCTGGATCTTTAAAAAGATCGGTGAAGGAATTGGGGATGAAGTGCTGGTCGCTGTCTGACATAGGCGTCCATTGTGCCTTAAAGAAGTTTCCTTCAAGGCCGCAAAAGGACAGCTGCATGCCTGTTTTTTTATGCATCCCTGTTTACCTTAGGGCCTGGAGCTTCAAGGCTTTGATTTGTTCTGCCATGTAGACCGGCGTTTCTCTATGGGGAAACTTGAGGTTAAAATAGGCACAATGGTTCGGTGTTTTGAAGGTCATTTTGTGCAAAAGGGTGCAAGAGATGGCATTTGAGGCGAAACTCTAGGTGCGTGCTGAGGCTTTGCCCTGAAGCGCAGATAAGCTTTTAAGCTTGAAAGGATTGTTGTGCGTCGTCGTGAACTACTTCAATGGGCTAGTGTGCCCTTTTTGCCCGGTGCGGGCTTGCTTTTGGGCCCGCGTGAAACAATGGCTCAAGATGGCCTTTGGCCCAACCGCGCTGTCAAGGTGGTGGTGCCTTACTCCCCTGGGGGCAGTGCAGACACCTTGGGGCGTTTGGTCACCACGGGTTTGACGGAGGCGTTCAAGCAACCCTTTGTGATTGAAAACCGAGGTGGAGCTGGGGGCATCATTGGCTCTCAAATGGTCGCCAAGGCGCCCCCCGATGGCTACACCTTGGTGATCTCAGGCATCGGTTCACACATCATCGCGCCTGCTGAAAATCCCAAGTCCTTTGACCCCGTGAACGATTTCACGCACATCGCCATCTTGGGCGGGCCTCCCATAGCCTTGGCCATCAATGCATCCTTGCCGATCAATGATTTAAAAAGCTTCATGGATTATTCCAGCAAGCAAAATGGGGGTTTGAGTTGGGGCTCTCCTGGCAAGGGCACGCATGGCTATTTGATTGGCGAGAGTTTTCAATCGGC
>CAIMNS010000219.1 GCA_903842945.1 uncultured Burkholderiales bacterium | reverse complement strand
ATGGCTGATAACTCATTTCTGAAAGTAAAATTGTTCAAACATCCCTGTAGCTTTTTGGCAGAACTAAGAACTTTAAATCTTTTAGTCGGCGATTCAATTGCTCCATAGGGCAACAAATTTCGGTAGGCCTTGACCGGACACTTACTTTACAGTTTGTACCGATCAGACACCTCACAATTTTAGACCCATTGAAGCACAACTCTTTTGCCCATGTACTTGCAAATCTAAGAATTCCTAGATCTTTTTGCCCAAATTTATAAATTTGTTGTTACTGGCCAAAGTAAGCTCACCCGTTTACAGCAGGTCTTTTTATTTCTGCGAACAAATGGATTAAAATTTATTCATCCATTCATCAACCAACTCTATGACACCTTCAACTCTAAATGCTGCCAGCACACATCAACCCCTCGTGTTGCGTGGAATTTCATCAATGGCAACAAAATTGGTATTGTCTGAACTGTCTCAAATTTATTTTGAAAAGTTCAGTGTTCGCTTAGAAATTGAATCTGTCGGTGGTGTTGAAGCGGTTAAAAGAATACAAAACAAAGAGAACTATGACCTTGTCCTCCTCAGTTCTGACGCCATTGATCGCCTCATCTCAGAAGGCCACTTGCTGCCAAATTCTCGCCAAGATTGGGTTGAGTCAGAAATTGCTGCTGCTGTACCCACTGGCCTCAAACACCCTGATCTATCCAATGCGCTTGCGGTCAAGAACGCCATTCTCTCAAGCACAAGTCTCAGCTATTCAACTGGCCCAAGTGGCGTTTATTTAGAAAAGTTATTTGACGCTTGGGGCATTGCCGAACAAGTCAAGACTTGTTTGGTTGTCCCGCCCCCTGGAACTCCTGTTGGCTCTCTGGTTGCGAGTGGACGTGCTTCTTTAGGTTTTCAACAATTAAGTGAGCTGATCTCAATTCCTGGCATCGAGGTGGTTGGGACACTCCCGAGCGATATTGCCTACATCACCATTTTTTCGTCGGGGATCCCCACCAACCTCTCCCATGAAGCAACTCGTCTTCAATCTGTCCAAAACTTTGTGAAGTTTTTGACATCCCAAGATGTCGAAACCGTCAAAGCTCTCAACGGCATGAAAGGCATCCGCTCGTCACTTACCAACAAGTAAATGCTGCACTTCTCGAGTGCTCCATCAACTTGGGTTAGCTTGCGAGTGCGCTTCTACCTAACGGTTCTTTTTGAGTGTCTGACTGCGTTGCCGTGGGCTTATAAGCCTTCTGATTTATCGCCACGCCAACCGCCACCAATGGCTTTGATCAAAAATATTTGAACTTGCAGTCTAGAAGCCATGGCTTGCGTCTCTAGGCGTTTTACATTGACATAAGCCTGTTCAGCCAAAGCCAAGTCCAAAGCGTTCGCAACGCCTCCCTTGTAACGATCCTGGGAAAGCTCAAATATTTTTAGGGCCGACCTACTGGCTCGAGTGGCTTGATCCAATGCCTTGTCCAGAGCCAATACACCACTGACCCCATCCTCGACCTCTTGCATGGCTGTTAAAACAACCTTTTTGTAATTTTCAACAGCTATGGCATAACCCGACTTGTTAAAAGCCACGTTGGCATCAATACGTCCGCCATCCAACAAGGGCAAAGAAAGACTTGGACCAAAAGACCAAACTCTGCTTGGAGCGTAATACAAATTCGCAAGCTGCGTGGCCTGATAACCAAAACCTCCCCCTAAAACAATTTGTGGATAATAAGCGGCTTGCGCTATCCCGATTTGCGCATTGGCTGCGGCCACAGCCCTTTCGGCCGACGCCACATCAGGTCGTCTCTCCAACAACACTGAAGGTATACCCAATGGGATATCGAGGGCGCGTCTTTCAATCGCATTCACACCCAACTTGAAATCCGTGGCATTTTGACCCACCAATGTCGCTAAAGCATGCTCAAAAATTCCTCTGGTTCTTTTGAGTTGTTCTATTTGGCCACTTGTCGTTTCAAGCGCAATTTGTTGCTGTGTTTTTTCTAAAGCCGAATTCAAGCCCAATTTATATCTTTCAGAGGCCAACAACAACGCCTTTTCCTGTAAGCGAATCAATTGATTGAGCAAGTCAATTTCTATATCCGCTTGTTTTATGTTGAAGTAGTACGTAGCAACATCGGTAGACAGGATCAGTCTTACATTTTGAAAGTCAGCCATGGACTGTTCAAGATTGGCTTGACCTGCTGCTACCGTAGAGCTGACCCGCCCCCAGAAGTCAAGCTCATAAGAGGCGACCATTTGAGGCAAAATATCAGTTTGAACCGTTGCTTGGTTAGGTGTGTTGTAGTTGGTCAGGGGTCTTGCGCTAGAAATTTCTAAGCGTGCGAGCCTTCCCGTGGCATTGACTTGAGGAAACAAGCCAGCATTTGAGATATTGAAATTGGCCCTGGATTGATTGACTTTTTCAACAGCGATCTTTAAATTGGGGTTGTTCTTGAATGCGCGCTCTTGCAGAGAATTCAAGTCATCATCACCCAACTCTTCCCACCACTTTTGCTTCAATTGTTGGTCGTAGGGCTTGGCCAGTTTCCAGGCGTTGGAATCCCTAAATTCAGCAGGAACATCAAGCTTTACTTTTTCATATTTTGGAGGACTTGAACAAGACACAAGGCCCAGCAACATCAAAACAAAAAAACCCACATTTTTCATTGCTTTGCCTTTTCGTTGTTAGGCAACGGTTGTCCTTCACTCTTCACCTCTTGAGCAACAACGGTGACAACATCTCCATCGCTCAACGAGTCCGATGGATTCAAGACCAATCTTTCCCCACCCTTTAAACCATCGATCACATCCGAGGTCACGCCAAAATCTCGTCCTAACTTGATTTTTTGAAGATGAACTTTATTTTGATCATCCACCACCGCCACTTGTGGGCCCTCTTTTCTGATCAACAGTGCGTTAGAAGGAATGTTGATCGCCTGCGAGGCGGGGAGTTTTAAACTCACCTGAACAAAAGCCCCAGGCAACAATTTTTTCTCTTTGTTGCTCAAGGTCACCTCAACTTGCATGGTTCTTGTTAAAGGATCGATGGCAGAAGCAGACTTGCTGATTTGCCCTTGAAATGTCATGCCTCTGATTTCATCCAAATTGATTTCGGCCGCTTGTCCAACTTTCACCCACTGAGAATAAGACTGAGGCACATTGATAAAAACCCGCAAGGGATCTGTTTTCGCGATCAAAAACAGTGGTTTTGTCGTCCCATCGATCAAGTCACCAATGTCAATGTTTCTTTTTGTAATAACCCCTGAAAATGGAGCCACGACCTTTTTAAAAGACGTCAATTGACGCGTTCTTTCTGCATTGGCAGCAGCGGCATTGAAGTTGGCAATGGCTTGAGTGTACGTGCTTCTCTTTTCTTCGTATTCTTGCTGTGAGACCACATCTTTCTTTCTCAAGGCCTCCCATCTTTCCAGTGAAGATTTTGCCAATTGCATGCTCTCTGACGCTTGTTGTTGGGTTGCCACCAGTTGGGACAACAATTGATCCAATTCAGGCGTGTCAATTTCTGCAAGAACTTCACCTTCTTGAACCAAACTTCCTATGTCTTTGTTCCAACGCTTGATGTACCCACTGGCACGCGCAGCAACTGGGGCCTGTGAAAAACCCAAAAGGGTGCCTGGAAGCCTTAACAACTGAGGTGCATCGGCGTTTTTTACCACTGCAACTTTCACATACAGTTTCGTTTTATCTTCAATTTGTTTTTCTAATGTGTTGGCATTCCCCATGCGATTCACTATGGTGTTGACAGAGCCCGCCACCAATAAAAACACAAACACCCCTATCCATATTTTGCTTTTAGCGACAACATTCTGATCTGACATCTTCATTTCCTAAAAAATTCTTAACGT
>CAIMNS010000218.1 GCA_903842945.1 uncultured Burkholderiales bacterium | reverse complement strand
GTGTTGGCCTTTGTGCAGGTCGATGACACCCCTTTGCCCGCTGAGTGGCGGTTTGTGAGTATTTTGTTGTTCTCATGCGTTGGTGGCATTGTGCCGGGGACCTTGTTCTCTTTGGCGGTCAAGCTGAGCCCCAAGAGTGAATGTGTGGCCATCACAGTGGGTTGGATGCAGCAGTTTTCTTCCCTTGGCCAATTCTTTGGCCCGCCCTTGGTGGCCTGGTTGGCCGTGCTTGTGGGTGGCTGGCAGTGGACTTGGGGGGTCACCGCCATGATGGCCATCGTGGGGCTGTTGATCGCTGTCAAGGTGGCCTTGGGGCTGATGAAAGAGGGCGTCTAAAAGGGCTTCTAAATGGGTGTCTAAAGAGGGGATGGAGATGTCATCAGAGGCTGTTGATCGGGAGGTGGTGATTGAAGACACCCAAGCTTGGCTCACCCAGGCGGTGATTGGCTTGGGGCTGTGTCCCTTTGCCAACGCGGTTCACACCAAACATCAAATCAACTATTCGGTGTGCTTGTCAAGGAACGAGTCGGACGTGTTGGCACTTTTAGAGCGCGAGATCCATGCTTTGCAGCACACCGACCCCAAACTGACCCAGACCACCTTGATCATGGCGCCCTTTTGTGTGCCTGAGTTTTTAGACTTCAACGCTTTGGTCAAGGAGGCATTGAAGCTGATCAAACGACTGAAAGTCAGAGATGAATTTCAGTTGGCGGATTTTCATCCCCAGTATCAATTTGCTGGGACACATGCTGATGACCCGGAGAACCTCACCAACTGTGCGCCCTATCCCACCTTGCACCTCTTGCGCGTCTCATCGGTAGAAGAAGCCGTCGAGCTGTTTCCCGATACCGAGTCCATTTATGTGAGAAACAAGGCCTTGCTTCAAAGCATGGGACGTGAAGCCTATGAAGCCCTGGGGCTTCGTGCAAGGCTCTTGCCGCATCAAGCGTCAACAAGAGGGGACTAGAGTCAAGCTTTAGAGCAATGCTTGGGAGGAACGCTTAAGAGAAACGATCTAGCCAAGACGGCACCGCTCGTGATGAGTTGCCAAGACCCACATGAAAAAGCCCGTGCTCTTTCAAAGTGTGCTTGGAATCAAGTTCTGTGGCACGCGATCTCCAAGAGGCCTTCAAAGATCAAGGACTCGACCAACTCGATGGGTGTGGACATGTAGGGCGCCATTTTCCAGGCCGCACCGCCTGTCATCAGGCACATCGGATCTTGGTGGGTATGTGCGCGCAAATGTTGCACCATTCTCTCCACCGCACCTGCAATGGCGTAGGTGCCCCCACTGGTCAACGCGTCGCTTGTGTTGGTCGCAAAGGGCGTCACCACCCCAGTTGGCACCCTCAGTCCAGCTGTTCCCGATTCAAGTGCTCTGAGCATGATGCCGTGACCGGGCAAAATCAGCCCACCCATGAAGTGCCCTTCATGGCTGAGCGCTTCAACGGTGACCGCGGTGCCGACCATGACCACCACCATCGGGCGAAGAGGCGTCTCTTGGCGTTGTGCTTCACGTTTCATGCGAGCATAGGCGCCAATCATGGCGACCCATCGATCGGCGCCAAGGCGGGTGGGGTGATCGTAGCCGTTGTGAACACCGGCTTCAAAGTTGTTGGGAACCACCCAGCTTGGGATCAGGTCCCACAGCTCCATTTGCTCTTCAACACGCCTTCGAATCGCCTCTCCCGCCACCACACAACCCAAAGCGGTGCTTGGCTTGGGCAGTGTTTTCCAGTCGTCCTCGGCCAAGCGATCGATGTTTTCTAAAAAAACAGCACCATGTTGCAAAAGATTTGCCCCGGGACTAGCGCTG
>CAIMNS010000217.1 GCA_903842945.1 uncultured Burkholderiales bacterium | reverse complement strand
TCAAGGCCAAAGGCCTCTCCCAATTCGACATGGTCTTTGGGCGCAAACCCCAGTGCAGTGGGTTCTGTGCCACTGGGGCTCCAGCGTTTGACCTCAACGTTACCGCTTTCATCAAAGCCCAGTGGCACACTTGGGTGAGGTAAATTAGGCACCGCACTCAAGAGGGCCGTGAGCTCGTCTTGTATCAGTTCCAAACGCGTGGCTGAGGCATCGAGTTCGGCCTTCATGTCGGAGACTTGTTGCATGACCGTATCGGTGTTGTCTCCCTTGGCCTTCATTTGACCGATTTGTTTGGACAAGGAGTTCCTCTGGGCTTGCAATTGCTCGGTACGGGTTTGAATGGTTTTTCTCTCCGTTTCTAGGGCTTGGTACTGCTCGACCGACAAGAAGGGTTGAGGCGACTTGCGTGTCTCTAGGCGTGCAATGACCGTCTCGAGTTCACGGCGGAGTTGGTTGATATCTAGCATAGGGCGGGGAGGAAAAAAATGAGTAGAAGGGTTGAAGCCATCAATGGGGGTCGGTTTTGAGGCCTTTGGGCAGAGGAAACTTGATGGTTTCTTGTATGCCCTCCAATTGCCTCACGCTCACAGCGCCCAATTCTCTGATTCTAGCGATGACCGCTTGCACCAAAACTTCAGGCGCGGATGCGCCTGCGGTCAAGCCCACTTTTGATCTCCCTTCAAACCATTCGGATTGAATCTCTGAGGCGTCATCGACCATGTAGGTGGGTGTGCCAAGGTTGCTGGAGACGTCCTTTAAGCGGTTGCTGTTGGAGCTCGTCGGTGAACCCACCACGATCACCAAATCCATTTGGGGGCTCATGAATTTGACGGCGTCTTGGCGGTTTTGAGTGGCATAACAGATGTCTTGTTGCTTGGGGGATTGGATGCTCGGGAATCTTTTCTGCACCGCTGCCAAGATCTCTGCCGCATCGTCCATGGACAAAGTGGTTTGTGTGACAACGGCCAATTTTTCTGATTGTTGGGGCCGCACTCTTGCCACGTCAGCCACATCCTCCACCAAATGAATGCCCGACTCGAGTTGGCCCATGGTGCCTTCCACTTCGGGGTGACCCTTGTGACCAATCATGATGAACTCAAAGCCCAATTTGGCCAACTTGGCCACTTCAACATGCACCTTGGTGACCAAAGGGCAGGTGGCATCAAAGACCGTAAAACCCAGCTCGTACGCTTGCTTTTCAACGACTTTAGGCACACCGTGTGCACTGAAGACCAAGGTAGCACCTTCAGGGACGTCGTTCAAGTCTTCGATAAAAATGGCACCTTTGGATTTCAAGTCGTTGACGACGTGGGTGTTGTGCACAATTTCATGGCGCACATAGACCGGTGCACCAAACTTGTCCAAGGCGCGCTGGACGATTTCGATGGCTCTGTCCACGCCCGCACAAAAACCTCGGGGCTCTGCCAAATAAATTTCTCTGTCTTGAAGGGGCACGGGCATCAAAGAACTCCCAAAACTTGGACCTCAAAGGTGACCGCTTGACCGGCCAAAGGGTGGTTAAAGTCAAATAATACCGCAGTGTCACTGCTTTGGATGACGGTACCCGCATAGTGTCCAGTCCCCTGGGGTGTTGGAAATTGAACGACGTCTCCGGCTTGATAGACCGCGCTTGGATCGCTCAATTGCGCCAACAACCCATGTTTGACCCATTGAAGCATGTCAGGATTTCGGGGTCCAAACGCCTCACCTGGCGCAATCTCTAGGGTGGTGTGCACACCTTCTGCAAGACCCAACAAGGCCTGCTCTAAGGCCGGGGAGAGCTCACTGGACCCCAAGGTCAAGGTGGCGGGCTTGTCGGTGAAGGTGTTGATGAGGTCGCCTTGAGGGCCAGCGAGTCGGTAGTGCAAGGTAACAAAGGAGTGGGGTTCAATTTTGGGTAGGGACATATGGGCGGCGTGAGGGGGTTGCTGTACAAGGCAGGCGGCGTCTGACATGAACAATATTTTCCCATGACAAGTGCCCAATAAGGCTTTGTGGATCAAGAAAAGTGCAAAACCCGTAAAAAAGCTAATATTTGCAACGCTCAGTTTGCGACAATCTGCAAAACCGGATGCCCGACGAAAAAAAGAATCTTGGAACACGCAGTGAAATCAAAATCTTTCAAAGACTTGGCGCAACTCAAGACCGATCTTTTGTTGGCTCAGCAAAGACAGCTTCAGTTGGCCCAAGAGCAAGAGGCGCTGAGAAAAAAAGAGTTGACGGAAAAAAACCTGTTCTCTAGAGCCGTGGGAACGGTTCAACCCATTGCGCAGATGGCTCGCGCACCTTTGCAAGTGCCCTCTCCCAAGCCGTATGCTTATCAACAGCAACTCGACGATCAAGCCGTGATGAGAGAGAGCTTGAGCGATGAGTTTGACGCCACGACCCTGCTGGATGTCGACGATCAATTGAGTTTCAGGCGACCAGGCATTGGACTGGATGTCACCAAAAAACTTCGCACGGGCGGATGGACCATCCAGTCCGAAATTGATTTGCATGGCCTTCGAAGAGATGAGGCACGCGAGAGTCTGGGCCAATTCATCCGCGACTCGACCAAAATGGGTTGGCGATGCGTGCGCGTGATTCACGGCAAAGGCTTGGGTTCACCGGGAAAGATGCCGGTGCTGAAATCCAAAACCCTTGCTTGGTTGATCCAGAAAAATGAAGTGCTCGCTTTCGTCCAAGCCAAGCCCGATCAAGGTGGGGCAGGGGCTTTGTTGGTCTTGCTCAAAGGTTCGAATTAAAAGTTCGAAGTAAAAGCTCAAGGGGCCGAGTCCTCTGCCTTGTTGCGCATCCAGTCAGCGGTCTTGTAAAAATGGGGGGCCAAACGGTCTCGGGTTGCTTCATCAACGCTTTGTCTCGTCATGGCCTCGACCATGCAAGTGACCCACTGGTCGCGCTCAATCTCACCGATTGGAAAGGGCAAATGCCTTGCTCTGAGCATGGGGGAGCCGACTTTTTCGACATAGAGAGCCGGGCCTCCCAGCCAGCCACTTAAAAACCAAAAAAGTCTCTCTCGAGCGCGTCCCAAATCGGGGCCATGAACCGCTCGCAACTCTTTGTAGTTGGGCTTGGTGTCCATCAAAGCATAAAACTCGTCCGTGATGGCTTTCAAGGAGGACGCCCCCCCGAGTTGCTCGTAAGGTGTGGTTTGAGGATCCTGGGACGCGTCCTTGTTGCTATGTTCTGGGTCGTTCATGGTTCTGATGTGGGTGTGCAAGGTTCAATGGGCGATGGGTGTGCATAGGTGAACTTGGACCTGAGCGAGGCGTCTGAGCACTTTTGAGCGGTTTAGAGGCCTAGAGGCCTAGAGGATAAGAGGCTTAGGGGACAAGGCATGCCTTCATGCAAGAAGTTCAAAAAAGCGAGCCAAAGGGATTTCATGAATGCGAGGCCGCGCGAAGCGTATCGACCACAGGTTGATTCAAGACACCTCGAAGGCCCCAACTTCCGCAGAACCATGCGAGCAAAGCGCCCAAGACACCAGCCTCAAGCATCAAAAAGGGACTTGGATTCCAAGCAAATTCAAACACGTACCTGGCCAGTGCCCCGCCCAAGATCAAGGCGACCGCGCTTGACATGGCGCCCGCGATCGCTCCAATGCTTAGCAACTCCGTGCGCTGCACTTTGACCAACAAAGACTGTCTTGCACCCAAAGCTCTTAAGACGGCATGATCGGTGAGGCGTTCTTGACGGGTCAGTGTGATGGCCGAAAAAAGCACCACCATGCCAGCAAAGAGGGTGAATAAAAAGAGCCCTTGAATGGCAGCAATGACTTGACCCAAAACCGATTGAACTTGGGCCAAGGTGTTGCTCATGTCCACATTGGTGACGTTGGGAAACGTGTTGAGCAATTGGTTGTCAAATCCGGGGCTCTCAGGTGCTTTGTAGGCGGCAATGAACGTGCTTGGAAAGCCCTCCATTTGGGCCACGGGGTACATGACAAAGAAATTCGCCCGCATGGACGTCCAGTTGAGTTGTCTCATGGAGGTGACACGAGCCTCCTTCATGACACCAGCGATATCAAAACGCAAAACATCTCCTAATTCAAGGCCCAAGGTTTTGGCGATATTTTGCTCAATGCTCAGGGCATTTTCTTCTAGCGGTGTCCATTGTCCACGCACAATGCGGTTGTGCTCAGGCAAACTTGGGCTGAAGGACAAATTGAATTCGCGATCGACCATGCGTTTGGCTTGCTCGTCGCTGAAGTTTTCACTGGACATGGGCTTGTTGTTCACGGCCACGAGACGCCCGCGGATCATCGGGTACCAATCGAATTGAGCCACGCCACTTTTTGTCAATTGCGCTTTGAAGGCCTCGCCTTGATCGGGCGTGATGTTGATGACGAATCGGTTGGGTGCGTTGGCGGGAGAACTCTCTTGCCAACTGCTGATGAGGTCGGTTCTCAAGAGGATCAAAAGCGTCATGGCCAGCAAACCCACTGACAGGGAGCTCACCTGAACCATGGCAAAAAGAGGTCTGGCACACAATTGTTTGAGTGCCAAATTCAACCAAATCGGCAAGGGCTTGTCGTGAATGAACCTCCTCAGGGCAAGCATCAGCATATAAGTCACCAGCGCAAAAAAAGCCAGAGCAGCAAAAAAACCGCCCACCACCATCAATCCCAATTTAAGGTTCTCACTGTAGGAGATCAAAAGTGCGCAAAACCCCAGCAAACCAAGTCCTAAGACGCCCAATGAACTGCTCTTTTGGTCCCCCAGGTCGCGCCTGATGACGCGCAAGGCGGGCACTTTGGCCAGTTGCCGGATGGGGGGCCAGCCAAAGGCCAAGAGGAGCGTGGCGCCCATGCCTATGCCTTGCAGTATCGGACGCCAGGAGGGCGATGGCAACTCGGTATTGAGCAAGCCACTTAACATCTGGATGAAGCCCAAATGGATGCCGTAACCCAAGGCACTTCCCAACAGACTAGCGGTCAAGCCAACGGTGAAAAATTCAAATAAAAATCCAAGCTCTATGCTTGTTTGACTTTGTCCCAAGACGCGGTACATGGCACAGTCATCGGTTCTTTTTTGAGCAAATCCTCTGGCTGCCAAAGCGACGGCGACCGCACACAGCAAGGCACATAAAAGAGCAATCAGGTGCAAAAATTCGGAGGCGCGTTGAAGCGTCACACGCATCTCTGG
>CAIMNS010000216.1 GCA_903842945.1 uncultured Burkholderiales bacterium | reverse complement strand
TCGGCACTCAGCACGGTAGCTAGTTTGGCCGCTACCACATCGGCATTGATGTTGTAGGTCTCGTTGTTCTCGCCAAAGCCAATGGGGCTGATGACAGGAATAAAGGCGTCGTCTTGCAAGGCTTTGACGACGCTTGGGTCAATGCCAATGATGTCACCCACCTGTCCCACATCGTATTCTTTGCTGGGGTCCTTGTTGTCGGTCATCTTGAGTTTTCTGGCATGAATGAGGCCACCGTCTCTGCCCGTCAATCCCACCGCTTTGCCGCCCGCTTGGTTGATGAGACCTACAATGTCTTGCTGCACTTCACCGGCCAAGACCCATTCGACCACTTCCATGGTTTCCGCGTCCGTGACCCGCATGCCTTGGATGAACTCACCCTTTTTGCCCAAACGATTGAGCGCCGTCTCAATTTGTGGTCCACCGCCATGGACCACCACGGGGTTCATCCCGACCAACTTCAAGAGCACCACATCAGACGCAAAATCCGCCTGCAACTTGGGGTCCGTCATGGCGTTGCCGCCATACTTGATGACAATGGTCTTGCCATGAAAACGCCGGATGTAGGGCAAGGCTTTGGCCAAGATATTGGCCTGGTGCTCAGAAGAAATCGAGTGTGTATCGGTCATGGCTTGGCATTCAATTGGGAAAACATGGACATCAAAGAAACGGTCTGCACTTGACCCCGTCTCGTAAAAAAGATTCTAAAGTGATTCCGCCTCCATTCCACGTCCACTGCGTCACTGAAAGTGAGATATTTAAAAATTTTGATGTTGCCGTTCTGCGCTTTTGCGCTTGGGCCCTCCAAGCCCAAAGACTCGTCTTTGAAGGGGGAGAGGTTAAAATGCGTTTTTAGATCAAGATCTGACTGTTTCGTGGGATTTACAATGACACGGGACTTCACCCAGCCTCCCCAAAACCTGAAGGAATGATTTGCAAGAAGGCGCGTTCAACTTGGACTCCAACATGGCGGTCAAACCTAGGCCTCTAAAGTCGCTTTCCCTTTGGCAAGTCTCCTTGTCCAAGCGAGCGGTCCTCCTAGGTGACCTCTTGGCCATTGGACTGGCCTTTGTCATTGCCACCTTGCTCAACATTGGCTTTGAAGGCCAATCCTTGAGCCTCGCCTCCAAGTGGTTCTCCACCCAAGACCCTGCCAGGTACTGGGCTTGGGTTTTGTTGAGCCTCTTGGCCTTGTTCATTTTCTTGTTTCGTTTCCAGCATTACGTCAACCGACGTCCCTTTTGGGACGAATTGAGCGATGTCTTGTGGACCGTGGGCGCCATGGCCCTCCTAGACATGAGCTTGGTCGCGGTGACCCGCTGGAATGCGTCCCGACTTTGGTGGATCACTGCATGGGTATGTTTGGCCTTGATGCTGATGCTGATGAGACGGGTCATGCGCATGCTGCTGACCCATTTGGGCTTATGGGCTCGACCAACCATTTTGATCGGACATGGGAAAAATGCTCACGATGCCATCGAGGCGCTCATGAGCGAGCCTCACTTGGGCTACGAAATTGAAGGCTTTGTAGATGTAGATCACGTGTCCGATTTCAGTTCCATTAACAAAGATTCAAGCCCAGTGGCACCCTTTCATGGACTTGAACACATCCATCCAGAGCATCTCAAAACCTTGGCCCAACAACCTGGCGTTCAATGGGTCTTGGCCTTGGACCATGGACAATCTTTTGAGCGCGAGCATTGGCTCAGACAACTCTCACAATGGGGCGCACAAGAGATTTGTGTGATTCCTGACATGCGGGGCATTCCGCTTTACGGCACCAACATGTCTTACTTCTTTTCTCACGAGGTTGCGGTTTTACGGATTCGAAACAACCTCAAACGTTGGCCCACCAGGTTGACCAAACGTTTGTTTGACACGCTTGTCGCGTCCTTTCTGATGGTTCTTTTTTCTCCACTTTTTTTATACCTCTTCATAAAGCTCAAAAAAGACGGCGGTCCCGCGTTTTTTAAGCAGCAACGCATTGGGCGCAAAGGCCAGATCTTTGAGTGTTTGAAGTTTCGCACCATGGTGGTGGATGCGGAAAGCCGCCTTCAAGACCTGATCCAGCAAAACCCGGAACTTCTAGAGCAATGGGCGCGTGACCATAAAATAAAAAACGATCCTCGCATCACGCCACTTGGTGCATTTCTCAGAAGAACAAGCCTAGACGAAATTCCGCAGTTACTGAATGTACTGAAAGGCGAGATGAGCTTGGTCGGCCCGAGACCCATCGTCAAAGCCGAACTTGAAAAGTACGGAGACGATGTGGAATACTTTCTGATGGTCAGGCCTGGCATGACCGGTCTTTGGCAAGTCAGTGGCCGAAGCGACATGAGCTACGACAAACGCGTCTATCT
>CAIMNS010000215.1 GCA_903842945.1 uncultured Burkholderiales bacterium | reverse complement strand
ATGCTCGATGCGCTCGAGCGAGCTGAGGCCATTTTATGATGAAGTTAGGTTTGTCTCAAATCACGGGTGCTGAGAGACGCGCCCAACTCAAAAAGAAAATCAGACGCGGACACTTGACAGTTGCACCTGGCGTCTTTGAAATGATTTCTGCAAAAATCGCAGATGAAATGAATTTCGATGCTTTGTACATGACCGGTTATGGCACCGTAGCCTCTTATTTAGGGTTGCCTGATGCAGGCTTAGCGAGTTATTCGGACATGGTCAATCGGGTTCAGCAATTTGCTCAAATCACAAAAACCCCCATGATTTGTGATGGTGACACTGGCTATGGGGGCCTACTGAACGTCATGCACACTGTGCGAGGTTATGAGAGTGCAGGTGCTTGTGCCATTCAACTGGAAGATCAAGAGTTTCCAAAAAAATGTGGCCATATGCTGGGTCGTCGTGTCATCCCAGCAGCGGACATGGTTGACAAAATCAAGGTGGCGGTCGAGACCAGAAGTGACCCCAATTTCATGATCATTGCCCGAACGGATGCCAGAACAACTTTGGGGCTTGATGAGGCCCTTCGGCGCATGGAGCAGTATGCAAAGGCTGGCGCTGATTTGTTGTTCATTGAAAGTCCCGAGTCAGAAGAAGAAATGCGAAAAATCGGTGAAGCCTTTGACTTGCCACTGGTTGCCAACATGGTCGAGGGAGGCAGAACACCCATATTGAGCGCCAAGGATCTGTGCGACATAGGATATGGCTTAGCCATTTTTCCGGCCACTGCGTTTTTAGCAGCTGCGCAAGCGTTTGAGAGCGTCTATGAGACCCTAAGAGACCACGGATCAACCGATCAACTTCAGACGCCTCTTTATCCCTTCAGCAAGATGTCACAAAAGATGGGGTTTGATTGGGTGGCTGAATTTGATCAATCGCATGCAAAAAAGTAAAAATGCAAGACACTAAAAGCATCTATGAAAAGCAAGGCTTTGGAGGTCAATCTGGCTTTGGTCGCCTCAGTGCATTGGTTTTGGTTGATTTTGTGAACGGGTTTGTAGACCCGGATGTTTTAGGTAGCCCAGAGATTGCCTTGGCTGCCCATGAAACCCTTGAATTGCTGGACCTCTTCAGGTCTTTGAAGTTGCCCATTGCGCACACTCGCGTCGTGTTTGATGATCAGGGTGCCAATCACAATGTGTTCACGCTCAGAGTGCCCGCACTTAAAAAACTGACTGAAAACGCCTTTGAATCGCAAATAGTTGATGTGCTCAAACCAAAAGGCAATGAATTGGTGATTAAAAAACAAACAGCCTCCGCTTTTTTTTCGACAGGATTGTCTGAATGGCTCACCTTTCGGGGTGTTGATACCTGTGTGATCGTGGGATGTACCACAAGTGGTTGCATCAGAGCGAGTGTGGTGGATGCCATGCAGCACAATTACCGAACGGTTGTGGTGAGGGATTGCGTTGCAGATCGTGCTCAAGCGCCCCATGATGCCAATCTATTTGACATGCAGCAAAAATACGCGGACGTCTTGTCGAAAAAAGAGGTCCTATCTCAACTCCATACATTGAAATGAGCACATCATGACCGACCATCTTGGATATCGACACCGATTTGGAACCCTGGGCCCCTCAACCAACACCATTGTCCAACCTGATTTCGATGATTTGCGTCCTGTCGGTGTCACCAACCATTACAGTCGAATTGCAATACCTGACAACCCAGTGAACAACGATCAAGATTTTTTAAAACTGGTGGACGATATCAATGAAGCTACCTTTGATGCCGTGGATACACTGAAAAGTTGCGCAATGAGTTATCTTGTGATGGGCATGTCCGCTGCAACGTTTTGGAATGGAAGAAAAGGTGCGCAAGAGTATCTAGATAAAATGCAAGACAAAGCGGGTGTTGGCGTTTCATGTGGTTCGTTTTCAACTGAAGCTGCATTGAATGTTTATAAAGCCAAGCGCATTGCTTTTTTATCTCCCTACTTTGATGTCGCCAATGATCAGGTAAGACGGTTTTATCAAGATTGTGGGTTTGAAGTTGTGAGGGACCTTTGTCTTAAACGGCCTAGCCCTGTTTTGATTGCTCATGCAACGGATGAGATGTGCAGAAAAGCAATTCTTGAGCTCGATGGCGATGATGTTGACGCCATCGTTCAAGTGGGTACCAATTTGTCCATGATAAGACTGGCCGCGGCAGCTGAACTTTTTTTAGGTAAGCCTGTGATCGCAATCAATACTGCAACGTATTGGCATGCCTTGCGGGCTTGTGGTATTCAAGACAAAAAGGCTGGTTTTGGTCAATTGATGGAATTCCATTGATGAAAATGTTCACCCAATGTACCCATACGTAACATATAAAAATTTAAAGGATGATATGAAAAACAAATCAACGTCACAGATGAAGAGGGTATTTATCGCAGGAGCCCTGTTGGTTGCTCAAGCAGCCTGGTCTCAATCCGCAATTGTCAAAATGATCGTGGCATTCCCTCCTGGGGGACCGGTTGATTTTGTCGCCAGAACGCTTGCCGAGCCATTGGGCAAAGAATTGAATGTTCAGATCGTGGTTGAAAACAAGCCTGGTGGAAATGGAGCGGTGGCGGCCGAGTACATTTCTGCTAACGCAGCAGATGCCAAAACGCTTTGGTTCACAAGTGCTGGCGCGGTTGCTATCAATCCAGGTCTTTATGAGAACTTGAGTTACAACCCCTTGAAGGACTTGGCGCCAGTGTCTTTGGTTGTGAACAACGTGGAATTGCTGGTGGTCAATCCTAGCAGTCCCGCTAACAATGGTGCCGAATTCGTCGCTTTGGCAAGACGAAAAGATTTGGCCCTGGCTTCATCAGGTACGGGCAGTGTGCCCCATTTGGCCATGGAGCAACTTGCAGATTCAACCAAAACCAAGATGTTGCACGTCCCTTACAAAGGTGCTGCTCCAGCGATCACCGATGTGATGGCAGGACACGTCGATGGATTTTTTGGTGATATTCCTGGACTCATTGGCTTGATTCAGTCGGGCAAACTGAAACCCATTGGTATCGCCGCCAATAAAAGAAGCGTGACTTTGCCAGACGTCAAGACTTTCGTTGAAATGGGAGTGCCAGGTGTAGATACCAACAATTGGTATGGTGTTTTTGTGAAGGCTGGAACATCTAAGGCAGATGTTGATCGATTGAGTGCAGCCATCAAGAAAACCTTGAAACTGGAAGCCGTGAACACAAAACTGGTTCAATCTGGAGCTGAGCCTGTCGGTTCTAGCCCAGAGGAGTTGGCTACTTTGTTGAGATCAGACATCGTTAAATGGACCCAACTGATCAAGGCCAAGAAAATCACAGCCGATTGATGCATCTTTAGCGCGGATGGCCATGCCCGTTTCAATTGAGGTGCTTGGTTTGAACAGGGGCAGTCTGTTCCTGGCTTTCAAAAGAACGGGCCTGATATCTTTTGTGTTGCTGCTCCAAGCCTGTGGACTCATCACAAAAGAATCCATCTATGAAGGTGTCAGGAGCCAAGAGAAGTTAAAGCATGCGGGCCAACCCATAGAACCTACTGCGATGCCCTCTTATCAAGACTACGAAAACGAAAGAAATCGATTAAAGAAAGGGGATGAATAAAAATCAATAAGAATTGATGTCATCAAATTTATTCTCTTTCAGTGGCCCTCCTTGATGAAATCTGTGTAAGCAACTCTTTAAGTCTCAGCGCTATTTTCTTTTATACAATTTTGGGGCGCCAGCGATTCAACAAAAGTGCATTGCTCAAGACAAAGAAACTTGACAAGGCCATCGCACTTCCAGACACCATAGGAGACAAGAGTCCAAAGGCTGCAAGTGGAATACCTATGGTGTTGAACACAAAAGCCCAAAATAAATTTTGTCGAATTTTAGACCATGTTTTTTGGGAAATATCTATCGCACCAAATACCAAGTTAAGGTCTCCTCTCATCAGCGTGACGCTTGCGGCCTGCATGGCGACATGGGTTCCTGTTCCCATGGCAATTCCTACATCTGCTTGAACCAAGGAGGGTGCGTCATTGATGCCATCCCCAACCATTGCAACGACTCTCTTTTTTTGGTGTTGATCGATTTGGAGTTTTTCAATCCATTTGCTTTTGTCTGCAGGTAGAACTGGCGCATAAACTTGGTCAATTCCAATTGCCTGGCCAACAGAATTGGCTGAATACGAGTTGTCGCCAGAGAGCATGACCGTTTCAATACCCATGTTTTTTAGTCGAGACACGACATGTTTAGCTTCTTCTTTGATTTCATCACCAAAAATCAATGCCGCTAGGGGAACAAAATGATTGATAGATTGCTCTAAGACCAACATAGAAACCGTGCGTCCCTGGTTCAAGGACGGCTGCAAAGTTGAAAACACATCCTTGTAAAAGGATTGATGAGATAGGGAGTCCAAGCTTTGCAACTTTATGTGCACTTGCCCAAGAGCGCCAGTGTGGGTATACCCTTCGATGCCAACGCCAGATGTATTTCTAATGTTGTTGAATTCGACGGGTTGAATGTTGTTTTTTTCAGCGTAATTCTTCACTGCTTTGGCCAGTGGATGTTCGCTCCCACTTTGCAGACCCAGGGCCAGCGAGAGGGTTGGAAACGACATACCAATGTGATTTCGCTCAAATTCAACGATTTCTAGTAAAGTAGGTTCGCCCTTGGTGAGCGTGCCGGTTTTATCAAAGGCAATGACTTTGATGCGATGAGCCTGTTCCAAGACCGCAGAGTCTCGGATCAGAATCCCAAATTTGGCAGCTACACCTGTACCTGCCATGATGGCCGCTGGGGTGGCCAAGCCCAAGGCGCACGGGCAAGCGATCACCAACACCGATACCGATCTCATGATGGCTTCATTCAAAGAATCTATAAAGTAGAAGTTTCCCACGAATGTGACTATTGAAATCAAAACAACAAGTGGGACAAAAACAGCACTGATTTGATCGACAAGCATTTGAATCGGTGCTTTTTGCATTTGAGCGTTTTCAACCAATTCAATCATCTTTGAAAGCGTGCTTTCAATTCCAATGGCTTGGGCTTTCACAATAAGAAATCCATCTCCGTTCACTGATCCACCAATGACGCTACTCGATATGGATTTTAAAATAGGCTGACTCTCACCCGTGATCATCGATTCATCAATTTGACTCGTACCCTCTTCGATGGTGCCGTCTACCGGTATCCTTTCGCTTGGGAAAACTTTGACACGGTCTCCTGGAAGCAAGTGTTCCAAAACAATTTCATGAACATGATTGAAATGATCTATCACGTGTGCAGATTCGGGCCATAGTTTCTGTAACTCGCGTATGGCGCTACTTGTTTTATGCTTTGCATTGACTTCTAACCATTTACCTAAAAGAACCATGCTGATGACAACGCTTGAGCTTTCAAAATAAAGTGATGATGTTTGTCCAATGTATAGAAGATATAAACTCAAACCAAATGCAGATGATGTGCCTAAACAAACAAGCAAATCCATGTTGCCTGTGCCACTCAACAAAGCTTTGTAAGCGCCCACGTAAAAACGCCAACCAAGCCAAAATTGAACTGGCATGGCAAGTGCAAATTGAAGCATGGGTTGAATTTCAAAATGAATGCCAAAAGCCATGAGGACCATGGGTGCCATCAAGGGAATGGATATCATAAATCCAATGACCACCCTTGAAAGGCCAGAGGATGACCAAAAACCAATTGGGTCTTTGTTTCGATTGTGGCCAGAGGGGAGGCTGATCTGCGCTGAATATCCTGATTTGTCAATGGCCTCAATGATGTTGGCGATGCTCACTTGATGATTTTGGTGAAATCTGATTTTTGCCTGCTCTGTTGCCAGATTAACTGTGACCGCCTGCACACCATTGATTTTGGAGATGGCTTTCTCTACATGGCTTACACAAGATGCACAGGTCATGCCCTTGACGTCAAGCGTACAAAAATCTAATGTTGGCTCCTTAGCCAAAGAATTTAAATCTTCATTCAATTCATTCATAAAGCCTTGTGCGTTTGATTTTTATACGATTGCGATAGAGAATATTTAATTGTATAGTTTAAAAATTGAATGAATTTTTTATGTCTTTATGTTTTGTGATTCTATTGGCTGCAAGTGTTAATAGAAAAAAGTGAATAAAGAGGGCAAATTCTCAGCATGCCTGTTGAAACAAGGACCAATCCTAGCCAACCCCAAGATCCGATGGAATCTGTGGAAACTAGGGCGACAAGTGTGAGTCCAATTAAAACTCTAATGATTTGATCTGTTTTTCCAATGGTAATGTTCATTCGATTTCCTAAAGTTAAGTAAGGGTTCTTGATATTTATAGATTTTTCAATGTAGTCCATGTTGATCTTTTTTAATTGATATTTATCAAGTTTGGTTGTAACAAAACTTTTATTTCTTGTTGTTGTGTTTTCTTTCATTGATGTATATCAATTTCAATTTTTTCTATAGGTTTAAAGTTATTGAAACTTTAAGGATCAATGTATGAAAACAGACACACAAGTTCAATTGGATGTGGTCGCAGAATTAAAATATGAACCCTCTGTCAATGCCACTCAAATAGGCGTTACGGTCAGTGAAGGCATTGTGTCATTGTTTGGTCAAGTTGATCATTATTCTGAAAAAATGCACGCTGAGATGGCCATCCAACGTGTCAGTGGTGTCAAAGGCTTGGCGATGGAAATTGAAGTGAAATTGCCAAGCTTATCCAAGCGCAGCGATAGTGACATTGCACACTCCATTGACAACATCATTTCATGGTCCACCTTGATCCCAAAGGAGCATATTCATATCAAGGTCGAGGACGGTTGGGTGACTCTAAGCGGTCATGTGAAGTGGAATTATCAAAAACTCATTTTGACCGGTGCATTGGCCCATTTGCTCGGTGTAACTGGGGTCAGCGATCAAATTGCCATCAAGCATGACTTGGCAAAATCAGTGGTTAAAAATGAAATTGTTTTAGCCTTGAATCGAAGGGCTCAATCCGAGGCGAAAAATATCACCATCGACATCAAAGACGGCGAAGTGACTTTGACTGGTACGGTCAACAGTTGGAATGAGCGTTCATTGGTGAATCACGCGGCCTGGAGTAACGCAGGGGTTACAAACGTAATTGATAAGTTAACGTTGGTTGGTTAAATTTCTTTTGGACTTCACAAATGATGAATTTAAATTCAATCTCTTTACCCCCATATGTTTTCAGTACACATGTGGAAGCAGAAAACGCGACGAAGTTGCTAAGTCGAAGCGGATTTGATATCAAGAAGCTTTCCATCGTCGGCAAAGGCTACCATTGTGAAGAGCACCCTTTGGGTTTTTATACGGCCAGTGACAAAATCAAACTTTGGGGAACAACAGGCGCGTTTTGGGGTGGGCTTTGGGGTTTACTTTTTTTGCCTGCTGTTTTCTACTTGCCAGGTTTTGGTCTTATTGCGATGGCAGGTCCTTTTGTAGGCGTTCTGATTTCTTCGCTTGAGGGTGCTTTGGTCGTTGGTGGATTATCGGCGCTTGGTGCTGCTTTGACGCAAATAGGGGTTCCTGAAGACCAGATTTTAAAGTATGAAACTGACATCAAGGCCGAAAAGTTTCTTTTGATTGTTCATGGCTCGTCTGAAGAGCATGAAAAGGTGAGGGTGGTTTTAGGTCCTCCACATGTAAAAAAAGAGTCATTCAACAGGTAATCAACTGGAGTAATTATGAACAAGCACCACGCCGTCGTATGGATCGATCATCATGAAGCGCATATATTGATTTTTGATAAAGAGCACATGGAAAAAGAACTGATCAAATCGCGCTCACATCACCACCACCAGGGAAAAGCCCAGGACATGCGTACATATTTTGAAAATATATCAAACAGTTTAGCCGATGTAGAAAATATCTTGTTGACCGGGCCTAGCACAGCCCGAGTTGAATTCAATGAGTGGTGCAAATTGCACTCAAATTCAGTTTTTCTGAAAATTGTTGAGTCTTTGAAGTGCGATCACCCTAGCGATGGGCAAGTTGTTGCTATGGCAAGAAAGTATTTTCAAAAGTTTGACTTGTTTCATTGAAGGTGATTTCACCCTTTCTAAGGCCAAGCTAATAGTGCGATTAGGGTTGGTGGGGTGTTTTCCCATCGACAAAGTATTAGTTACTTTTGTTCAATCGCCTTGAATGCCAGCCGATTTGATCACTTGTGACCACTTGCTAAGTTCGGATTTTAGAAAAAACCCTAGCTCCTCTTTGTAAATATGCGAGGATTGCAATCCTTGGGCTTGGAGTGTTTTTTGGACCTCAGGGTCATTGAGTGTTGTTTTCAGTGTAGCGGTGATTTTATCTAGCACTGCAGTGTTAATGCCCTGAGGCGTGAAGAGCCCCATCCATAACAAAGCCTCATAACCAGGGTAGCCAGATTCGCTGACAGTGGGGACGTCAGGAAATATGGAAAGTCTGGCTTTTGAAGTGACCGCTATAGGGCGAAGTGAACCAGTTTTGATGTGTGTTAAAACAGGCGAAATGGAGGAAAACTGCATGTTAACAATGCCTGTCATCGTGTCGGTCACAGACTGGGCAGAGCTTTTGTAAGGAATATGCGAGAAGCTGATTTTTGCAGTCTGTGAAAGCAATTGGGCCGATAAATTAGCAACACTGGTGTTGCCAGCTGATGCATAGGTTACTTCTTTGGGTTTGCTTTTGGCCAGCTCTATCAAGTCTTTAAGACTTTTGATGTTGTTCTTTGCAGAGGTCACCAATATATATGGAGAAAATGCAATCATTCCAATGGGAGCAAAATCTTTGATGGGATCATAAGAGTTAAAGCCATTGATGATTGGGCCTATGATTTGCGTTGAAGTGGTCCCCCAAAGGATGGTGTATCCATCATTGGGCGCTTTGGAAACAAATTCAGCACCTATTGAGCCGCTTGCTCCAATTTTGTTTTCGATCACAACGGCTTGATTCAATGTTGTGGATAATTTTGAGGAGATGACCCGCGCTGCCACATCGGTAGCACTTCCAGCTTGAAAGGGAACGATCAACTTGATGGGGCGGTTAGGCCAAGTGTCTTGTCCGAAAGCGAACGGCACAGAGGAGAGGAAAACGACAAGCAAGCTTTTTGATAGTTTCAATAGGGTAGTCATTAAGGTGAACATGAAAGTTGATAAGTGCTGAATCATGGCTGCGCCATGTCTCAGCTCAATAAGGCCGAATCTAAATCTAGCAACATTTCTTCGAAGTCTGCAATTCCATTCCATCTGGGACTGCCAGCCAAATGCGGGGTCAAGATGACATTTGGATAGGTAAGTAGTTCATCATCGTCCTCGCCGGGTTCTTGCCAAAGGGTGTCTAGAGCAAAGCCACCAAGATGACCGCTTTGAAGGAGGTCAAGAATGGCTTGACGTTCCATGCATTGAGCTCTGGAGACATTGATGATGCTTGCTCCTTTTTTCAAATGTATCAAGTTCTTGCTGTTGAGCAGAAGATGGGTCTCTGGTGTGGCGGGTAATTGGACAACGACCCAGTCACTTTGAGCCAATAAGTCATTCAAACCCAAGTACTTGGCATCCAATTGAATCTCACTCATTTCATCAATTGGTCTTCGTTGAGTATATAAAATATTCATTTCGAAAGACTTCGCTCTTTTAGCGATTTCTAGTCCGATCTCTCCCATTCCAATGATGCCAATGTTTTTGCCATAAAGGGTTTGAATATTGGTTATCCGAGCCCAGTTGGAGCCTGGTGTGTGGTTTCGATCGAATGGTTTGGGTTGAAAGCCACCTTGGCGCAGTAATTCAGTTGAAGTCAACTTGTTGACTTCACTCAGACGCTTGGCCAAAGCCAGTATCATCATCATGGCTTGTTCCGCGCAGGCAATATTGGCTCGCCTCCTGACTCGCAAGACTTTGATACCCTTGGCCCTGCATGCATCTGTGTCAATGTTTTTAGTCAAAAAACCATATTTTTGTACTACTCTTAAATGAGGGGCATGCTCAATGTCAGTTTTATCAAGATTGAAGGACTCCAAAATTACTGCATGAGCAAGGGGCAGTTCCTCACGAAGTTCGCTTTGAGAATGAATAAATTTAACTGTGCAGTTTTTAAGATGGATTGTTTTATCTTTTTGTGATTTTGCCCAATCTAAAAAATCAGGCATATCGTGGGCAAAAAAATCAGAAAAAGCATTTTTTCTTTCAACTGAGCAATGAGGGTTCAATACAACATCCAAGACTCGCGTGAAGACATCATCTTCTATAACAATATGAAAAGTTTTTGTCATTGTTGTTATGTTTCCGCATCAATACGAAGTGAACTCATGACTCGTGTGTGCATGTTGTAAGCGCCAATCAAAACACTCAATTCGACCATTTGTCTGTCAGAGAAATGTGCCTTGACATTTGCAAATGTATCGTCCTCCACATCAGCTTTCAATGTCAATTGATCGACATAGGCAATCAAAGCGAGTTCTTCGTTGTTGAAAAAACCAGGTGAAATCTTCTTTTTAAGCAAGGCATCGCACTCGGCATGGCTCAAGCCATCAGATTCTGTGAAATTCTTTCGATGGACGTCAATGACGTATTTAGAATTATTTAGAAGCGCAACTCGTAAAATGACCAGCTCTCTTACACGGGCTGTGAGTTTAATCTTCCATCGCACAGCATTAAGGAATTGCATCCAAGATAGTGCGACTTCTGGGCTGTTGAGCAAGAGGCCATAGACGGGTATAAGCTTTCCTCTTCGTTGCGCACGGACTGCTTTGATTTCTTCGATCAATTCCGGATGTGAGGATTCGTCAACATATTTAACACGCGCCATTTTTTAAAATAAAAATAAGTGAAAGTTCTCAAATTTTAACCTCTGCTTTATGCAAATATTTATTCCGAAAACATATATTTTCTCACTTGACAAAAAGGGGACTAGTAGAACGGCACCGTCTTTTAATTTTCTTTGTTGCAAAATTTAAGGCTGAATTTCTATTTTTCTTGATTGTGCTATGGCCCTGTATTTGACAATGCCTTTCTCTACCAAAGCATGAAACTCTTCAGGAGAATTGGCTTGTGGACGCACTCCGGCTTTTTGCATTTGTGCTTGTAATTCCTTGTTGGATAAAGCGGTTCGAATTGCGGCATTGATTTTTTTTACGATTTCGCTAGGCGTACCGGGAGGGCCGGCATACCCAAGCCAGGAAATGACTTCTAAGCCCGGTATGGTTTCTGACAGGGTGGGCACATTGGGCAGCGTTTCATAGCGATCAGGCGAGGTCACTGCGATAGCCCTTAATTTATTGGCTCTCACATAAGGCACAATCAGTCCTGGAATATTGATCATCATGTCTATGCGACCAGCCAAGATATCGGTGTAGCCAAACCCCCCGCCTGCCGGAAATGGAACATGGGTCATTTGAGTGTCGGTTTGGGCTGCAAGAAGCTCACCCATCAAGTGCAAGGCACTTCCAACCCCTGAGCTTGTATAACTGACACTGCCTGGACTGAGCTTGGCTTTTTTGATCAAGTCAGCCACGGTCAAGATGTTGGACTCTTGGCTGACTGCCAATAAAAATGGATACACGCCAACGGTGGAGATCCAACTGAGTCCTTCTACGGGGTCGTAGGGTAGGGACTTGAGTGTTGCTGCCTGCGAGGCATGTGCACTTGAGATAGAAATCAATGTGTACCCATCCGGAGCAGCTTTTGAGGTCAGTTCGGCGGCGATTTGGCCGCCAGCCCCTACTTTGTTTTCTACGACAAAGACTTGTCCTAAAGCCTCGCTTACCTTTGTAGCGACGAGTCTGCTGACTGCATCTGTGCCAGAGCCAGCGGGACTACCCACCATCAATCGAATGGGTTTGTTGGGCCATGGGTTGGTTTGCGCTTGATTGCATGGTGCAATTAAATTCAAGGCAATAAAAATCAAATAAATTTGAAAATTTCTTAAGCTCATCGTGACCCTTTAGGTTTGAACATCAAAATTGCTCTTTATACAGATTGTTCTCTTACCAAAGCATGCCGTTGCCTAGGATAAACCCGATGATTGAAAGGATGCAATTGTTGATGTTCAGAGCAGGTTTGGCCTCATTTTTTAAAACGATCCAAACGTGAGTGGACATGCTGAAAGGCCATGGTAGAGATACATCGAGGACCAATTTTTGGGCCAATGTATAGATCAGAGTTTATTTGCGCTAGGTCATCGCGTGCTTCAATGCTTTCTCGGCTGTTTGAGCTATGTGCTCTGCGCTGACGTGAAAGTAATCTCTGAGCGCGGCTCGTGTATCACTTCTTCCAAAGCCATCTGTTCCCAAGGTATGGTAGCTTCGCGATTGAGGTATGAAAGCGCGAATGCTTTCTGTCACGGCCAAGACGTAGTCACTTGCAGCAACAATGGGTCCTTTGGTGTTTTTTAATTGGCCAAAGATGTGTGAAGCGCTAAGATCCATAGTGCTTTTTGATGCTTGTCTGCATTGAAGTGCTTGCCTAGATAACTCACTCCAACTGGTGACGCTCAAGATATCACAATGAATGCCCTTGTCCAGCAAGATCTCACTAGCCTTTAAAACTTCAGTCAAAATTGCACCTGAACCCATGAGGGTGACGTGTTGTGGGGATTTGGAACGTTTTGTAGCCTTCAATGACTTCAACAAATAGCAGCCCTTGATCATGTCGGATTTGTCTTGGATAGAAATGCTCGGTTGAGCGTAGTTTTCATTCATCAAGGTGATGTAATAAAAGACGTCGTTTTGTTCGGTCACCATCTCTCGCATACCATGATCAATGATGACACTGAGCTCACCTGCAAATGCAGGATCATAGGCTTTGCAGTTGGGGATGGTGGCTGCAATGAGATGAGAGCTGCCATCTTGATGCTGTAGACCTTCTCCGCCAAGTGTTGTACGCCCTGATGTCGCACCCAAGAGAAATCCTCTAGCTCTTTGGTCAGCTGCAGCCCAAATCGCATCACCCACACGTTGAAATCCAAATATTGAATAATAAATATAAAACGGTAGCATGGCCAGTCCATGCACGGAGTAACTTGTGGCTGCTGCAGTCCAACTGGCAATGGCACCAGCCTCGCTGATGCCTTCCTCTAAAATCTGCCCATCAAGGGCCTCTCGATAACTCAAGACTGAGCCGATATCTTCGGGTTCATAGCATTGGCCAACACTGGAGTAGATACCTACTTGCTTGAAAAGGTTGGCCATGCCAAAGGTCCTGGCTTCATCGGCTACGATAGGAACAATACGTGAACCCAAATCTTGGGTTTTGAGCAAGTTACCCAGCAGTCTTACAAATGCCATGGTGGTCGACATGACTTTGTTGTCAGCTTCTAGGGCAAAAGATGCGTAGCTGGCAATATCAGGAATGTCTATCTTGGCGCACTCACTGTAGCGTTTGGGCAAATAGCCACCTAGAGCTCTGCGATGACTTTGTAGATATTCGATTTCTTGACTGTGTTCGTTGGGTTGAACAAAATTCAAGTCAATCGCTTGTTGGTCGGTCAAAGGTAATTGGAAGCGGTTTCTGAACTCAATCAAAGCCTCTTCGTCCATTTTCTTTTGGCTATGGGTTGTCATCTTGCCTTGACCCGCTTGACCCATGCCATAACCCTTCTTGGTATGGGCCAAAATCACGCTTGGCTGTCCCACATGGGATTGAGCGCTCTTGTACGCGGCGTGTATTTTGACCAAATCGTGCCCGCCTCTTTTCAGGCGATCAATTTGCTCGTCTGTCATGCCTTGTGCAAGAAGGCTCAGTTCGGGGTTTTGTCCAAAGAAGTTGTCTCGGTTAAAGCGGCCGTCTTTGGCTGCAAATGTTTGCATTTGTCCATCCACTGTGTTTGATAAGGTTCGAATCAATTCACCGCTTGTATCTCTTGCAAACAAACCGTCCCAGTCACTGCCCCAAACCACTTTGATGACATTCCAGCCAGCGCCTGTGAACAGTTTCTCAAGTTCATCCATGATGCGTCCATTGCCTCTGACAGGACCATCCAAACGTTGTAGGTTGCAATTGACCACCCACACCAAATGATCGAGTTTTTCCCTAGAGGCCAGGGTGAGTGCACTCATGCTTTCGGGCTCGTCCATTTCACCGTCACCAAATACGCCCCAAACTTTCCTTCCTTCGCAGTTCAAGAGGTTTCTGTGGGTGAGGTAGCGCATGAAACGGGCATGGTAGATGGAGCTGATGGGGCCAAGTCCCATGGAGCCCGTTGGAAACTGCCAAAAGTCTGGCATCAGCCATGGATGAGGGTAACTGCTCAGACCTGAACTGCCTTGTCGAGGGCCAGAGATTTCTTGTCTGTAAAAGTTCAAGTCCTTTTCTGTCAAGCGACCTTCTAAAAAAGCTCTTGCATAAATGCCTGGTGCACTGTGGGGTTGAAAAAACACCAGATCTTCTTTTTGATGATCGCTGCGAGCTTTAAAAAAGTGATTGAACCCCACCTCAAATAAATCTGCGGCACTAGCAAAGCTTGCAATGTGTCCCCCTAAGTCCCCGTAGGCAACATTGGCTTTCGCCACCATGGCCATCGCATTCCAGCGAATCATACTGGCCACACGCTCTTCAATCGCCAAGTCACCTGGATAAATGGGTTGCTCCTCGGGCGAAATGGTATTGATATGGGGTGTGATCAAGTTCGGATTCCACTGAACTTGATGGCTCAAGGCCAGTTGCCGCAATGAACTCAGCAAGAAACGTCCCCTTTCAGGGCCATTTTGAGCCAGGGTTTGGGCAAAGGCTTCGTGCCATTCCTGGGTTTCTTGTGGATCAAGATCAATGGAATTCAACAGTTCAAAATCAGTCATGGAAGGGCTTTAGAAAGTAAGTCATCAAAAACTAAGATCAGCCTTGACTATAGATCTTGGTGTTTGAAATTTGGTGTTGAATTTCAATAAATTACCTGGATTTTCAGCATAAAATTTCAATAATTCATTTTTTTTCGATATTTTATGGAACTAGATCTCACCGATTTGAAGATTTTGGCGCAATTGCAGCAAGACAGCTCATTGACCAATGTAGAGTTGGCCAAGCGAGTTCACTTGTCACCTTCGCCTTGTTTGCACCGAGTCAAGGCCTTGGAGGCCTCCAAGGTGATTCGTCAGTACGTGGCTTTGGCCGATCCCTTGGCTCTTGGGATTGGCTTGTCTGTTTTTATATCGATCAGTTTGAAAGAACAAGCCAAATCAGCACTCTCTGAATTTGAAAAAAGAATCGCTGAACATGAAGAGGTGATGGAGTGTTATTTGATGACAGGTGACTGTGATTATTTGATTCGAGTTGCAGTCAAGGACATTGGAGCTTTGGAGCGTTTTATTCTTGAGCAATTGACCCCCATTGCTGGAATTGAAAAGATCAGATCCAGTTTTGCCCTGAAACAAGTGAGGTACAAAACAGCGTTGCCTCTAAGTGGCGTCAAGATTTAGTGTTTTCCCCTAGGTCCAATGACTTCTGTTTAGAGCACTTTGATGGAGCCTGTGTGCTTTTTTCGTTATCATCATTGTCATACCAACCCTTGAAGTTTTTTGTTGGGTAGAGCGTTCTATTTGGGACTGTCCTTAGAAATTGAAACCAGAAAAAATGAGCACCAAGCCTTCTACAAACATTGAAATTGCACAAGCTGCAAAAATGCAACCGATCATCCCTTTGGCCATGGAAAAGGCTCAAATACCCAACGAGGCGTTGGAGCCATTTGGCCACTACAAGGCTAAAATTTCTTTGGATTACATTGAGTCTTTAAAGTCTAAGCCCAACGGCAAGTTGGTGTTGGTGACTGCTATTTCACCTACGCCAGCAGGGGAAGGCAAGACCACCACAACGGTTGGCTTGGGAGACGCGCTCAATCACATTGGAAAGAAGGCCCTCATTTGTTTAAGAGAGCCCTCTCTTGGTCCCGTGTTTGGTGTCAAAGGTGGGGCAACGGGCGGTGGGCATTCTCAAGTCGTTCCCATGGAAGACATCAATTTGCATTTCACGGGTGACTTCAATGCGATTGCTTTGGCGAACAACTTACTGGCCGCCATGATCGATAACCACATCCATCACGGCAATGCACTGAACATTGATACCCGTCGCATCACTTGGCGTCGTGTGGTCGATATGAACGACCGGGCACTTAGAAAAATTGTCAATGGCTTGGGTGGTGTGGCCAATGGGTTTGAGCGAGAAGATGGTTTTGATATTGTGGTCGCGTCCGAAGTGATGGCCATCTTTTGTTTGGCCACGAGTTTGCAAGACTTGAAAGAGCGTCTTGGTCAAATCGTGATCGGTTACAGCAAGGATCACTTGCCCATCACGGCCAAGGATTTGAAGGCGCACGGCGCCATGACGGTGTTGCTCAAACAGGCCTTTGCACCCAATTTGGTCCAAACGATCGAAAACAATTTGGCCATCATTCATGGCGGACCCTTTGCAAACATTGCACATGGTTGCAACTCTGTGATGGCCACTCAAACCGCGCTCAAGTTGGCCGATTATGTGGTGACCGAGGCTGGATTTGGTTCTGACTTGGGGGCTGAAAAGTTCATTGACATCAAGTGTCGAAAATCCGGTTTGCGCCCATCTGCTGTGGTCTTGGTGGCCACCGTTCGCGCTTTGAAATACCACGGAGGTGTTGAAGTCAAGCAAACAGGTCTTGAAAATTTGGACGCCTTGGCCAAAGGCTTTGTGAATTTGGAGCGTCATATCCGCAACATGAGAGAGCAGTTCGGCCTGCCGTGCGTGGTGGCCATCAATCACAGAACCGAGGACACGGATGCTGAGATTGAGTTGCTCAGACAGTCCTCTGCAAAATATGGTGTGGATGTGATCTTGGCCAAGCATTGGGCCGAGGGTGGGGCTGGCGCGACTGAGTTGGCGCAAGCCGTGGTCAAACTGTGCGAAGCACCCAGCACCTTCAAGTTTGCTTACGAGGATGCGGATTCACTGTGGGACAAGATCAATGCCGTGGCCACAAAAATCTATGGTGCATCTGGCATTGTTGCAGATGCCAAGGTGAAGGCGCAACTCGAACTCTACCAACAACAAGGCCATGGGCATTTTCCAATTTGCATTGCCAAGACCCAATACTCGTTCAGCACCGACCCAGCGCTTAGAGGCGCCCCCAGCGGGCACATTTTAAACATTCGGGAAGTGCGCTTGTCCGCTGGCGCTCAATTTGTGGTGGCCATTTGTGGCGAAGTCATGACGATGCCCGGCTTGCCCGCTGTGCCTTCGGCAGAGGCCATCGACATCACTGAGAGTGGCCGAGTGGTGGGGCTCTTCTAAACAATTAGGCCGCACTGCAACGCGATGCTGCGCTTCTTGTCAGCTGCAAGTCAAGGACACAGCAAGGAAGCCAATGCGTTGGTGGTCACTCTGGCGTTAGATGGAAATAATTTACTTTCCTACTGTTTTCTTTGCGCCAGTGCTGCTTGGGTTCATTGATGAGCCAACAGCGCTTGGGGTTCAGGATTCAATTGCTTAGAGCTGGAAATCGATTTATTTTGAATTTTTTCAAAGATGTATTTTGCATCTCTGTCTACTCCAGAAAATCTTCCGCTTCCCCAAGTATGTAACCAAGGCAATCCCAAGAAGTAAAGGCCTGCGACTTGTGTAACGCCACGAAGATGAACTGGATCGCCTTTTCCGTTATATTAACTCCAAAATACAACATTCCTGCTATAATGCCATCATGCGGCATGAAAATAGAATACAGTAAAAGACAGTGTTGAAAGGGGAAGTGATATGGGCGCAGCAGTTTTAGACTATCAAGTCGTTAAATCAATTGGTACAAGTGGTCAGATTTCTCTTGGAAAAGAGCATGCTGGAAGAAAAGTGCTTGT